>CAMLDH010000141.1 GCA_946478765.1 uncultured Oxalobacteraceae bacterium
AGGAATACCGCGGCGACCTCGGCACGGCGCTGACGGACGTCGTCGGCATGGACGCGTTCCTGCGCGACTTCGACCTGTATTTCGCCAAGCTGTTCGACGTTATGTTAACCGAGCAGTATCTGCTTACGGATTTTAAGGGGTTCCGTTGTCAAGGTACTCGAAGTTTGGTATCGCGATATGCTGAGCGGTGCATGTCGGCCCGAATGTCGCGATACTCGCATGTCGCCAGTGACTGTCACTGGGCGAATGGTCGTACAGCTGAACCCGTACACATTTATCAATGATGGAACTGTTCACCAAAACGGTGATTGCGGGCGAAAAATGAGGCGGATGTTGTGGTAATGGGCGCGGTTTGCGGCGCTACCAGAGCACCTGTTCATTTGTACTTTCGGCATCCTAAATCGAGTTTTTTCATGACCAACGCTAACTTTGTCCCCGTCGTCAAATCGCTTCTGGAGAACGACCTCTACAAGTTCACAATGTGGCAGGCACTCTTCCACAGCCATCCTGCCGCGCACGCCGAGTACGAGTTCACGTGCCGAAATAAGTCTGAATATCCGCTGTCTGAGCTAGCTGACGAATTGAACGTCCAGCTCGACTATCTGTGCACGCTGCGGTTTAACGAGGGCGAACTGGATTATTTGCGGAGCCTCCGATATATCAAGTCCGACTTCGTGGATTTTCTTTCGCTGTTCCATTTGCAGCGCAAGTTCATCACGGTGAGCACCGACGGTGAGCATCTGCGTGTTCAAGCTATTGGACCGATGGTACACACGATGCCGTTTGAGATTTACGTGCTGCAGATGGTGAACGAGCTTTACTTCCGCCGGTTCGACAAGGCTCCGCGGATCGAGGAGGGCGTGACACGTCTTCTTCACAAGATAGAGACGATTAAGGGCCGTGCTGCGGAGATTGCTGCCAACCGTCCTCACCCCTTCGAATTCTTCGACTTTGGCCTGCGTCGTCGCTTCTCGGCCGAGATGCAGGACTTGGTAGTAGCGACACTTGCTGCCGAGGTGCCGGAGCATTTCAAGGGCACGTCAAACGTTCACCTCGCGCGCAAGTACAACCTCGTACCAATCGGGACACATGCGCATGAATGGTTCGGTCTCTTCCAGGCACAAGAGACCGTGCGCCTCCGGAACTTCCAGAAAGCTGCACTGCAAGCGTGGGTTGATGAATATCGCGGCGACCTAGGTAATGCGCTCACCGATATGGTTGGTATGGATGCGTTCTTAGAAGACTTCGACTTATATTTTGCGAAGCTGTTTGACTCGTTGCGGCACGATAGTGGGGATCCAATCCTTTGGGGTGAGAAGGCACTTGCTCACTATGCAAAGCTGAAGATCGACGCTCACACAAAGCGACTCGTGTTCTCTGATGGTCTGAATGTCGATAAGGCGTTCCAACTCTATGACCATTTCGTCGATCGGACGATGCTTGGCTTTGGGATTGGCACGAATCTAACTAATGATACGGGGGTTACGCCACTCAACATCGTGATGAAACTAGTTCGTTGCAACGGGCAGCCTGTCTGTAAAATTTCGGACACTCCAGGTAAGGCAAGCTGCACTGACCCGACCTTTGTGGCATATCTGCGCCAGGTCTTCAACAAGCCAGAGTAGGTAGTACAGGCATCTAGGTCTATCATGTTGCGCTTTACGTTGGCGCTTGGATGAGATAGCCCCTTGATTCGCCAGACACAGTCGATGTCGTATCCTTATGGATAGGAATAGGACTGTGCGTATGACTAGTAATAAGCAAACCATCGAAGTCGTGACGGTGCCCGAAGAGCGACGCCGCCGCTGGTCAGTGCAGGAAAAGGCTGCGCTGGTCAAGGAAACGTACGAGCCGGGCATGAGTGTATCGCTGGTGGTCCGCAAGCACGGCATCAGTGCCAGCCAGCTGTTCAACTGGCGCAAGCTCGAGCGAGAAGGCGCCCTGGTCGCAGTGCATTCTTGGGAATCGGTCGTGCCGGCGAGCGAACTGGCAGCGGCACGCGCCCAGATCGCACAACTGCAGCGCATGCTCGAAAAGAAAACAATGGAAGCGGAGATCCTGCGCGAAGCGGTTGAGGTAGCTCGAGAAAAAAAGCGGATTGCGCGCTCGCCCTTATTGGACAAGGACGGGCAGTAAAGCCTTTTTGCATTGCCCTTGGTGTAGCGCGCTCGCACGTGATCGACCTCCTTGCAAGGCCTGCGGATTGGATCGACGGGCGCACCGTCGTCAAGCACGATCCGGTCGCCGATGCGATGATCGCCGACGCTGTACGCGCCGAGATCACGGCACTGCCGACCTATGGCTATCGTCGTGCCGGCGCTTTGGTGAACCGTACGCGCAGCTTGATGGTGCTGCGGCCCGTAAATCACAAGCGCATGTACCGTGCGATGAAGGAGCAGGTTTGCTGCTGCCGAAATCGCCTAGGCGTAGTGATAGCGGCCGCACTCACGATGGCAAAGTGATGGTCGAGGAATCGAACCAGCGCTGGTGCTCGGATGGCTTCGAAATCGCTTGCGACAACGGCGAAGTGGTGACTGGCGTTTTCATGAAAGATTGCTGCGACCGCGAGATCATCACCTGTCGTGCCTGGATCGGCCGAGGTTTGCCTAGTGAGCCTGTGCGCGACATGATGATCGAGGCTGTGGAAGCGCGTTTCGGCAGCACGGATGAGCGGGCGATTACCGTCGAATTCTTGAGTGACGATGGCAGTGCTTTCCGGGCCGTCGAGACGCACGCCTTGGCCCATGAGCTGGGTATTAAGGCGGTGCGTACGCCAGTGAACAGCCCGCAGTCGAACGGCATGGCGGAGAGCTTCGTGAACACCTTTAAACGCGATTACGTCGGCTGCATGGACCGCAGCAGCGGCACTGCGGTGCTGGCCCAACTGCCTGACGCATTCAGGTACTTTAACGAGGTGCATCCGCATTCAGCGCTGGGGTACAAATCGCCGCGTATGTTTAGAAAAGAGCGACGGCGTCAGGCTCTGGAAACTGACGCTAACTAAGCATCAGGCTGTGTCAGGGAATAGCGGGGCAAGATCACATTCACCACTGCATTGAATTTTTAACGCAGACGGCTCTTGGGAGGGCTGACTTTAGGCTGCGCTGCGTTCGATCGACGTGGCTCGTCCTTTTCTGGACGTAGCGACAGGTTGATCTCACTGAAGAAATCTGCCAGGGTAATTCCGAGTGCATAGCAAATGTTGGCCAGCGTGTGAACCGATGGGTTAGCGACCCCTTGTTCAATCCTTGAGATGAACGCTCGATCTACCTCTGCTTTTGAGGCAAGGCTCACCTGACTGATGTTCAAGGAAATTCGACGTTTCTTCAGGCTGCTGCCAACAGCTGCGCTGACCGGATTCCTGTCGTCCGAGGCATTTTCAGGCATTGTTGTCATGCCCGCAATGATGCACGCCCCCCTTCGTTCTGGCGACAGTCTATACACGACAATTATTTGTGGTGTATAGTCTACATTCGGTCGGGGCGGTGACAAATGATGCTTTGAGGTGCCTTCGCGCTTGTGTTGCACGCTTTAGCCGACTGAAGTAATCGTGACCATTTTGTTCAAGGACCACACGTGTTTCATGCCTACGAAAATTCAGAAGACGCCGGTCGGATGGGCGTACTTCGAACCTTGTTCGATCAGCCAGGACTCCACATCTATCCTTTCGTCGAGGTTCCACTTAATACTTACCTATTTCATTTGGATGTGGCCCCAGTTGGCGATTTAAGCCGATGGCAGCGTTTTGTTTTTGACAATATACAAACCGCTCTTGACTTCACGCAGGCCGAGGAGCTTCAGGAGTTCCGAATTTATGCTCAGTCACCACGAGTTCCAAACACTGATTATCACTTGCGGCGTGTTGTTGAAATTTCGAAGGCGACTGCAATCACTGGCGAGGTTGTTTACAGATTCTCATATGCAGACGGTTCGGAAGCAATAAGCGGTTTCAATGAGCTGATAGACAGTGACATTGCAGATATCTCGAGTTTGTCGAGAGAGCCCAATATTAAGGGATGAGATATATGCTTGATCATATATCTTGCTCTAGGGTCGTTATCCTTTGTAGTTGCCTTGAACTTTGGACGTGA
Source organism: uncultured Oxalobacteraceae bacterium (assembly GCA_946478765.1). The sequence goes on from CAMLDH010000141.1 coordinate 4,092, forward strand.
ATAGTGACGGCCATTGAACAAGTTACCCAACAGAGTGGCGTGCCCCTTGTGCGCATTTGATGCACGCCATGCCGGCTCGACACTACGCTACAGGGTCGCTTCAAATCCTTGTATGAACCGTGCTTGAAGAACGAAGGGCGCATATGGCGACGATTAAAAAAGTCTTTGAAAACGGTGATTGGTTGACCGCGGAAGAGATCGACGACCTTCAGGAGTGTCACCCAGCGGTGCAGTCGCTAGCAAGAGGCTGGAAGCGCGACGGCCTCGTGTTTAGCGTCTGTTATCTTGGTAGGGACTATTACGCCCGATATCAGTTCGATTCGTTGTATCGACCACTGCCAGTTATCAAAAACATTTTAAATGTCTTTGGCCTATATACGGATACATGGTCGCTGGCAGCATGGTTTCATTTTCCTAATGGCTGGCTCATAGAGGAAACGTCTGACGGTACAGTTCCTGTATCACCAAAAGACTCTCTGCACCGCTGTAGAGAGGTTGTCAATGCTGCCCGCAATCGCAAAGGCACCTACGTAGCATAGCTCTGATTCTTTCGTTGAATGATCATATCGATCAGTTACCTCGTTTACCGTGTGCTTCTTGCCGATAGCGGATGTCGGACGGTTCGGGGTACGAGGGGGTGCTTTTGGAACAGGCAGGACGTTAATTAGCTGCTTGGGGGCTTTCGACATAATGTAAATAATGTCCTTTCGGCCGCATTGTTGATGCGAAGAGCGGCTTTAGTAACGCGCGCCGTTGAGTATGGTAGCACCTTCGGTGATTTGTCGGGTTATCGCCCAAGGCCTGGACCAAAGAGAACCAAGGATCGCGTCCAAGGAGTTCGACGCCCAGTTCAGCTGATCGCCGTGGGGTAGCGGACGAATAGAACCTTCCTCTGACCTCAAGCCAAGACAGGCAAACGAGTCCGACACTCAGCGGAATACGTCGCAAACTGTCCTGCGTGTTAGGTTAGGTTTTGATATCGACGTCGTGACTGCGAGCTTTCGGGGTATCAACGAGTTCACGCTCGATGCGGCCTCCCTCGGCAGTTAGTTCGCCCACGATACGACACCGGGGTGCGCGACCGCAGCCCGGTGAAGAAAACGTGTGACTTCTCGACAGATTGAAGGAAGCGTTTCAGAAACTGTAAATAACGACACGCTACGCGTTCCGGGGCGTTATTAGCTAAAACTCGCGAGCAATTAGAATCAGCACAGCGGCGATGGCGGATCTACCGTCGCGGCTACCCGGATTGTCACTGTGCTGACGAATAGAACCCGAGCTGAAGACCCGTATTCCGCTTATTTAACTGCTGAAACGACGTAGTTCGATCCTTGCTGCGTGAACTCAACGTCCACTTTCTTTCCGACTGCGAGCTTGTCGAGCAAAGACTTGTCCTTGACGCCGAAAGTCATCGTCATTGCCGGCCAGTTCAGGGACTTTACCTGGTCATGGGCAAGTGTCACCTTGCCGTTGGCCGGATCTACCGATTTCACCACGGCTGACGTCTTGTGTACTGTGCTTTCCTTGGAGGTACCGTGGACTTTGCTGTCGGCAGTGTTCTCCTTCATCATGTCCTTACATCCCTCCATATTCATGCCTTTCATATTGTTCATGTCCATGCCTTTCATATCCTTCATGTCCATGCAACCCTTTTTCATTTCCATACCCTTCATATCGCCTGTCTGACCGAAGGCGGTCCCTGAGATGGTCAGTGCAGAAATAAAGGCCAGTTGGGCAAAACGTTTCATGAGATTTCTCCTCAAGTGAATAAAAGTAAAGTCTTGCATCCACGACGGGACGCCAAGTGTTGTGGCTAAGATCGCCGTTACGGGTTTATTAATGATCGGATTGCAGCTTTGACTTGTTCATCATTTCCATGCACGCCTTCATCATCTGTTCCCTGTCGGCTTGATTACCCGGCAGTTGCACGTTTTTCTGCTGCTCTTCTTGGGCGCGCTGAGCCTGTTCCTGTCGCATGCGCTCCGCCTTGACCTTGCGTCCATGCTCGATGATTTGCCAATCAGGACCTGCGAACGCCGGCAAAGCGGTAGCGAATGACGCTGCGCCGAGTAAGGTGAGAAAGAATTTTTTCATGATTGACTCCTTTAACGACTGCAAAAATCGAACTCGGCCAAACCTGCCTATGGCAGGTTTTAACCGCCTGCGCTCCGGCCGGGCCAAAGAACCGGACTGTTGAGCCACCGTGCAGTGGTAACTCAGGTGGTTTCATAGTAGACCTCCTGGTGTGCAGGTTTCCGTGCGTTCGCTTTTCGTAATTCCCGGCGGCGCATCAACAGGTAGACAACTGGAACCACAAACATGGACAGTAATGGCGCGGACAACATGCCGCCGACCATCGGCGCAGCAATACGTTGCATGATTTCCGAGCCGGTGCCGGACGCGATCATGATCGGAACAAGGCCTGCAATGATCACCGCCACGGTCATGGCCTTTGGCCGGACGCGCTGTACCGCCCCTTCCCGAATGGCGTCCAACAAATCGGCCTCGGATGACTTTCCGACAGTGACGCGAGCCTCCCAGGCCTGCTTCAGGTAGAGCAGCATGATCACCCCGAACTCGGCCGCGACGCCGGCAAGGGCAATGAAGCCGACCGCGCTGGCGACAGACAGGTGATGGCCGAGCATCCAGAGCAGCCAGACGCCGCCTGCCAGTGCGAACGGCAGGGTGGCCATGATCAGGATGGCTTCGTCAAAGCGCTTGAATGTCAGATAGAGAAGGACAAAGATCACCAGCAGCGTCGCCGGTACGACAACCTTGAGCTTCGCGCTGGCGCGTTCCAGGTATTCGAACTGACCGGACCACGAAATCGAATAGCCAGGCTGCAGCTTGACCTGCTTGGCGACAGCCTGCTGCATGTCCCGCACCACCGAGCTCATGTCACGCCCGCGGATGTCGACGTACACCCAGCCGGACAGCCGTGCATTTTCGCTCCTGAGCATGGGCGGGCCGTCATTGATGCGGATCGTCGCTACATCTCCCAGGCGAATCTGTGCGCCGCGCGGCGTCAGGACCGGCAACTGGCGGAGGTTCTCGACTGAATCCCGGATCTCGCGCGGATAGCGGACATTAATCGGGAAACGCTGCAGGCCTTCGACGGTCTCGCCGATGTTGTCGCCCCCGATTGCCGCCGATACGACGCTCTGTACGTCGGCAATATTCAAGCCGTAGCGCGCCGCTTGGTCACGGTTGATATTGACGTCGATATAACGTCCACCGTTGAGACGTTCGGCGAGTGCCGAAGACACGCCCGGCACCGTCTTGACGATCCGTTCAATTTCTCCCGCAACGCGGTCGATCTCCTGCAGGCTGGTACCAGCCACTTTGACACCGACCGGACTCTTGATGCCGGTGGCCAGCATGTCAATGCGGTTCCGGATCGGTGGCACCCAGATGTTGGAAAGCCCAGGCACCTTCACCACGCGGTCCAGTTCTTCCACCAGCTTATCGGTGGTCATCCCCGGCCGCCACTGATCCCTTGGCTTGAACTGGATGGTGGTTTCGAACATCTCCAGCGGAGCAGGATCGGTTGCCGTCTCGGCCCGTCCTGCCTTGCCAAAGACGCTTTGCACTTCCGGTACCGTCTTGATCAGGCGGTCTGTCTGCTGCAGCAGTTGCGACACCTTGCCGGCCGATAGCCCTGGTAGCGCCGAGGGCATGTACAGAAGGTCGCCTTCGTCGAGGGGCGGCATGAATTCTCCGCCGAGCCGGGTCATCGGCCAAACGGTGATGGCGGCAATCACGGCGGCGACGACCAGGGTCGACTTAGGAAAGCGCAGCACGCCATCGAGCAGAGGTCGGTACAGGACGATCAGGAAGCGATTCAGTGGATTCTTCTGTTCATCGGGAATCCGTCCGCGGATCAGGTAACCCATCAGCACCGGGATCAACGTCACGGCCAGCCCCGCGGCCGCGGCCATGGAATAGGTCTTCGTGAAGGCAAGCGGCGAGAACAGCCGTCCTTCCTGCGCTTCCAGCGTGAACACCGGAATAAACGACAGCACGATGATCAACAGGGAAAAGAACAGTGCCGGACCGACTTCGGCGGCGGCGTTTCCAATGACCCGCCAGCGCGCTTCCCCCTCGAGTCTTGCACCGGGATGCGTGTGATTCCACGCTTCGATATGCTTGTGCGCGTTCTCGATCATAACCACGGCGGCATCGACCATGGCGCCCACCGCGATCGCAATACCGCCGAGCGACATGATGTTCGCATTCACCCCTTGGTAATGCATGACTATGAAAGCGATCAGAATACCGATCGGTAGTGTCACGATCGCGACCAGCGCGGAGCGCAGATGGAACAGGAAGATTGCGCACACCACCGCAACAACGATGAACTCCTCCACCAGCTTATCCCGCAGGTTCTCGACAGCCCGCTGGATCAGGTGCGAGCGGTCATAGGTCGGGACGATCTCGACCCCTGCGGGCAAACTCGACTTGAGAGACGCCAGTTTGGCTTTCACCGCATCGATGGTTTCCAGTGCATTCTTTCCTGAGCGCATGACGATCACACCACCCGCCACTTCGCCTTCGCCGTTCAGCTCGGAGATGCCACGCCGCATTTCCGGCCCCAGCTGGATTCGCGCGACGTCACCGAGCAGGCCGCGAACACGAGCCTTGGAGGTTATCAGT
>CAMLDH010000142.1 GCA_946478765.1 uncultured Oxalobacteraceae bacterium
TGGAGCGAGCAAGCTCAGTATGGATTCCCGCCTGCGCGGGAATGACGGGGAAAGGCTTTTCGATAGAGCGCAGGTTCTATCCCGCCTTCGAACATGTCAAAAGAATTCTGAACACCTGCTTAGTTGCTTTTCGGATCGGCCCGATTGCCGGATGCAAATCAGATCGTTTGCAGTTAGCCGGAAGGCCTCACGCCCGCGCCAGGAATGCACTGGAGGACTGATACAATCCCCCACTTTTAAAAAAACAAACATTCTTACGACGATTTGCACGATGGTAGAGAAAATCCAATTTGCACTACTACATTACGCGCAACTAACGATATTCGTCGTCAGTTGTTTTGGGATGGGAATTTGGCCAATCAAATTAAGTAAGCAGCTTGCTTCGATTGATAAAATTTTTTCGACCTGCCTGACGATAACGCTAGGCATGGGAATTTTCATCCTTGCGTTGCAGGCGCTTGGAATTTTCGGTCTATTGAATAAATTTTACGTAACCGTCTTGCTGCTGACCGGCCATGTCGGGTTGTTGTCGAACATAGCCTTTCAACCCCGCCATGAGGGGAGAGCGCCTTCAACACAATTAATCTCTGAAAAAACAGCACTGAAAAAGCACTGGTTTTTTCTGGGTGTACTCGCATTGATCGCGATCGACATGTTCCCGATGCCTCTGCATCCGCCGATCGACTGGGATGAAGTGATGTATCACCTGCCTCATGCACGAGACTGGGTGACGAGTGGCAGATTGACAATCAACGAGTGGCTGCGCTACCCGCTTTTTCCATACAACTTTAATTTGCTGTATTCGGCAGGACTAAGCTATGGGAATGAAATATTTCCGCATATGGTGAATGCCCTTGCTGGCTGGCTTGTCGCAATCGGACTTTTTCGACTGGCAGATAGTTATTTCAATCGTGCTGTCGCCAGCATTTCAGTCCTGCTTTTTGTGTGTTTGACATTAAGCCAGTATGGCGGCGCAATGGCTGATCTAGGGGTTGCCTTATTTGTTTTCTTTGGATTTGCATCTCTCTTTATCTGGCGTGAAAAGAAAAATTTTCCAATTTTATGCATTGCGGCATTTTTGATCGGGGTTGCCGCGGGAATTAAATATCAAGCTTTGATTTTTATTCCCTTGTTTGCCGTAGTCGTATTGCTGCGGGAGCGTCGGCCACTGCACTTGCTTGGGCTATTGGTGTTGTTCGCCTTGCCCTGTCTCTATTGGTATCTACGTAATTACGTGATTGCCGGCGATCCGTTCAATCCGATGGGAGCGCGTATTTTCGGCTATTGGGGATGGAATGCCGGTGACATGGCGCTGCAACTTGCCGACATAAAGCGTGTGGCGGATTGGCCAAAAGTGTATGTATGGCCGGCGCTGGGCGCGGTATTTCTCCGCTCAAAATTTGGATGCCAGCCATTTGTCGCAGCCCTGGTTTTCTCAATCTATGCGTTCATTGTGTGGATTTTTACTTCGCACTATTCTCGCTATTTAATGCCTGCTTTTCCTTTCATCGCCTTGTTGACGGCGATTGTAATAAACCATCTGTACACCCAATTGATTGTCCGCTCGAACCTGACATCTTCTTCTTGGAAATCGCAATTTTTCGTCATTGCGCAGAATACGCTTGCCGCCTTATTTCTTGCAGTCCTGGGCTCAGCAGTCTTCATATCGTCCTTGAAAGAGTGGAAATCGATACAGACCACTGCCGAGGGCCGCTCAAGCTTCTTGAGAACACAAATAAAGTCGTTTGAAATCAGCGAATTTCTACAGCATCATCCCGAGTACCGCGTGGTTCAAATCGATCTTGAGTCGGATCTTTATTATCTACCCGCAAATACGATTGGCGATGTATTCGGACCTGGGAGATACCGCGATTTCGACGGTCTATCCTCCGCTGAATTGGCAAACCGATTAAAGTCCTTCAGGACTAACGCGATCTTGCTGTCGACGCAAAGTGCTGAGTCGCAAAGGATATTGGAACGCAAGGATTTCCTTGATTACTTTGTTCCGATCAAAAAAACATCAAACGCAGAACTCTATGGTCTTAAATAATGAATAAAATTGCGCCCCGTATCGCCGTTCTGATCCCCTGCTATAACGAAGAAGTCGCCATCGGCGCCGTCGTGCGTGATTTTCGCGCCGCCTTGCCTGAAGCGACGATCTATGTGTTCGACAATAACTCTCGTGACCGGACCGTCGAAGCCGCAGGGGAAGCGGGTGCAACCGTTCGTCGTGTGCCGCTGCAGGGCAAGGGCAATGTTGTGCGCCGCATGTTTGCCGATATCGATGCCGACGCCTATGTGCTGGTGGACGGCGACGATACCTATCATGCGGCCAGTGCGCACGCGATGGTGGCAAGACTGCTGGATGAAAATCTCGACATGGTGGTAAGCCGCCGCGTAACCGAGGAAACTGCCGCCTACCGGCCAGGCCATCGCTTTGGCAACTGGGTGCTTACCGAATGCGTCTCCCGATTATTTGGACGGGCGTTTACCGACATTCTGTCGGGCTACCGCGTGTTTTCACGGCGCTTCGTGAAATCGTTTCCGGCACTGGCGACCGGCTTCGAAATCGAAACCGAGCTCACTGTGCATGCGCTTGAACTGCGGATGCCGATCGAAGAAATTGTCGCGCCATACAAATCGCGCCCGGAAGGATCGGTCAGCAAACTGAATACTTACCGCGATGGTGTCCGCATCCTCTGGACGATACTGAAACTGTTTCGGCAGGAGCGCCCGCTTGCATTTTTCGGCAGCATTGGTGTCGTTCTTTGGGTGGCGTCCCTCGGGTTGGCTGCGCCACTGCTGCTGACTTTTGCGGAAACCGGTTTGGTGCCGCGCCTTCCGACTGCGGTTCTTGTCACCGGGATGGCGCTTACTGGCACCGTATCGCTGGCCTGCGGGTTAATTCTCGATACCGTCACGCGTGGCCGGCATGAGATGAAGCGCCTGGCGTATCTGCAAATCGCACCACCACGGGTGGATTCTTGAATCAGTTTCTACGCTTTTGCGTGGTCGGTGCGATCGGCTTCGTGATAGACGCAGGCATACTGCAGGCACTCGTCACCGGCATGAACGCCAATCCCTACTCCGCGCGCGTCGTGTCTTTCCTCGCTGCGGCGAGCGGGACTTGGCTGTTGAATCGCTATTACACGTTTGAGGTAAGCAAAAAGCCGACGAGCGCCGAATGGTTACGCTACGTCGGCTTCATGATAGTGGGTGCGTTGGTAAACTATGGCGCATATGCGCTTGGCATTGCGTACTCGGGTATGGTGCGTGCACAACCATGGCTTGGCGTTGCAATAGGGTCGGTTGCTGGATTGGGTGTGAATTTTACGACCTCCCGGGTCCTCTTTCGTCAGTCAAAAAGTAGCCATGGAATTAAAACATCATCATGAATTGGCAATCTGGCACGGTTGTTCAATGATGTTTGAGTGCTTTGCATCGCATTCAACTACGGCCGCCAACATGCCCAGCTTATTCCTGCGTTGGCACTGAGCGGCCGTCGCGACATGGATCGCATGCGGCAAGCCGTTCGTGTCGGCCGTCAGGTGACGCTTGATGCCGCTGACCTTTTTGCCGGCGTCATAGCCTTTCTCGCGCGCCGTGTCGGCATTCTTGACGCTTCGCGCATCGACGATGCCGAATGTCGTCTTCGCGGCGCGCCCGTCACGCTCGCGCGCCACCTGATTTTTTCAATGCCTGCATTTCATGAAGGTTAGCATCGCCAATGCCGCATCGATCGCAAGCTTGATCCTGACCACCGATGCCATGGTGGTGGAAGCGTCGAAAAAGAACGCTGCACCGGCGATGCCTGAAATGGAATGTTGATTTTCGCGCCTCAGGGGACGTATGGCAGGCATTCAGGTTCCGGACTTGTCAGATGCCGGGAATGCCAAGCCGTGCAGAAATGCACGGCTTATTTGTTATGCATTCAGCGACTCCTGTGCAGCTGCGCCATCCAGGTCGAATTGCATCAGAGACAGTAGCGAGCCTTCTTGCCCCATCTTCATACAGGTCGAGGGGTCGGCCGGGTCCCAATCCGGATTATTCTTGTTGATCATTGCGCCAACGACCAGCATTTCCGCAAGCTCCCGTGCTTCCTGCCAGGCTTGTCCGCGCTGCTTGCTTCCCACAGCAAGCCTGGCCGCCTGCTGCGCCGTCAAGGGGCCACTTCCGCGCGTGGCGACAGGCGAAGGTGCAATACCTTGCATCAATGCCGCAGCCGTTTTGTCCACGATCGCGGAAAACGTGGCACAAGCATCCTCCTGAAGCGCTGAAATCATATTCTGCATTGCCGGATCGGCCGCCATGCCTGCCAACGTTTGTTGATCAAGCCATCCGTCCGCGGCCTCGTCTGCCATGCCGGCATCTTGACTGGCGGCGCCGGAGATCATCTTTTCATTCTCACTCATCATTCATCCTTTGTGGGAAATCCCATATCGATTTGTTTCGGGACATTCGAGCGGCAGGGCAATCTCTGGGCGTAGCCTGATTTGATCCATTCGATGATCGACGAAGTAGCGCAATTCTTCCTCGTGATTTTCAAATTCAAGCGAATGAATGTGTATTCCAATCATTTATATTGCTTTATCGTCGCATTCAATCTCTTTTCTGTTTGATCGAGGACATCTCTTTCCTGGAATAGTGTATTGAGCGCCTCTCTCGCCTCGTTCTTCTCATCCATCATTTGATCATAATCATCATCAGGACCAATGTCTCTATTGAATGTGGCATATAAATCGTTAGCTTCTTTACGTAGAGCGGTAGGTATTTTTCTGAAATCCCAGTGTGGGCTCTCGCTTTCTGCCGTGTGCTGACTCGTACTTATGTTTACTTTCGCGGTGCCGCCCCGATGGAACTCCGGAACTTCGTTACGCGCATCCGCCTCAGGATTTCTCAACCCAGCCCACTTTTCCTCAGACTGATAAGACTGATGATTTTCCGGTTCACGTTTATATCCGCGCTTTTGAGCCCACTCATCTAATTTCTTCTCTATTTTTCCCTCTACTTTATTTTTCAGGGCGCCATAGTTTTTCTGGATAGAATGCATCGCCTTCTCCAGATGCGGCTTTGCCTTCTTGCACTGTTTGCGTGCCTCCTTACACCCTTTTTGTAAGTGCCTTTCCGCTTCCGTGCACAGATCACTCGCGCATTGCTTGGCCTGCGGCCCGGTAGTGGCGCAAAATTTTTCAAATCTGCTGCGCAGTTTTTCCGCATCAAAACCCTTGACAGCATCGCGCGCGTTCTTTTTCAACTGTGATCCGAACAGTTTTACGCTCTTGCCGTACGACGACTTTCCGGTCGAGGTTTTTTCAGGGCTATCGGTGCTGGTGGTATTCCTAACTCCGCCCATATTGTGAGTATTAGTAATAGGCATTTTCATTCTCTTTTTAAAAAATGTGATAAATAAACGCATCAGGCAATCTTGTTTTGGCGTGACGCTTTGTACCTTTGCACATAAGTGGCATCTCGACGTAACCGGTTCCATTGATTGCTGTAGTTGGCGCTGGGCAATGGAGGAAAATTCTTCGATTAATTTGTGTGCACGGCTTTTGCTTGATTGCATCGTCCCCTCAACGAGCCCGGCTAAAGCTGACACAAAACAGGTTTTTACTTAGCCGCCTCTGAAAAATTCAGTTTTAAGATACTGCCGGGAATGCGACACGCTGCAGCACAACAACGTGTATACGCGGTATTTTTCGCGCGCGAAAAAGCCACAATTGAGAGACATAAAAATCTCAGTCAGACCGATTCAGTCTACAATCATTCAAAAAAGCAACAGGAGAGGATAGATGGCAATAATTGCATTCGCACATCGTATGCAGGACATGTACCGTAGTCCGGTGATCGCAACATCGGCTGGCGATGCACTCCCGTCCCGACGCGTTCTCACAGTTGCCGCGATCTCTGATGTGACGACGCCGATCGCGCTGTCGGGTCATCGCTGCTTTCCAAAATGAACCTGCAAGTGCTCGGCTGTGCCGGCGGTATAGGGGGGCGCGAGAGGTTGACGACCTGTCTGTCGCTCGACGACGATATTCTGCTCGACGCAGGCACCGGGCTCACCAGCCTCGGCATCGATCGGCTGGTCAAGATCGACCATATCTTTCTCACGCATGGCCACCTCGACCATGTGGCCGGACTGGCATTGCTGGTGGACGCGATCCAGGGAAAAAAAGCCGGCCAGGTGGCGGTCCATGCCACCGACGAAGTCATCGCCTTGCTCAAGAAGCATCTCTTCAACTGGGAACTATGGCCCGATTTCACCGCGATTCCGAGCAAGGCCGATGCGATATTTCGCTGGGAGCCGATGGCCTTGGGCGCCACCATCGAGCTCAATGGCCGCTCGATTACGTCGTACCCGGTCAACCATACCGCAGGGTCGGCAGCGTATTGGGTGCATGGACAGCATTCGGGTTTCCTGTTCTCGGGCGACATGTGCGCCACGCCGGAATTATGGGCTGCGCTGATGCAGGAAAAAGCGCTCGGCAAAGTGATCGTCGATTGCTCGTTTCCGAATGCCGATGACGATTTGGCGGCCCGCTCCATGCACTTCTGCCCGCGTTCCCTGATCGAAGACATCCGGACGATGCCCGATTCGGTCGAATTCCTGATTTATCACTTGAAGCCGGGGCAGGAAGACCAGATCATGCACGAACTCCATGCGGGGGGCGGCATGCGCGTATTCAGGGCGCTCAAGTGCGGGGACCGTTTCAATTTTTAGTTGGAAACAGATGGAAGCGATTGCATCATGACCGAGCTGAACCATGCCGAAATTGCGCTGAGACTGGATCAACTGACCGAGCTCAGCGTCGAGCTCAGCAAGAATCGCGACATTCCAGCCTTGCTGGAACATATCCTCACGACTGCCAAGGGCATGACGCATGCGGACGGCGGCACCCTGTATCGCACCAGTGCCGACAAGAAAAGCCTCAGCTTCAATATCTCGATGAACGACACGCTCGGCATGCACCAGGGCGGCTCCAGCGGGCAGGCCATCGAGATTCCGAATATCCCCTTGATCGATGAAAACGGCAGCCGGAATCTGCGCGCGGTCGCCGCCTATGCGGCGAACACCGGGCTGTCGGTCAATATTGAGGATGTCTACAAGGTAGACCTGTTCAATTTTTCCGGCATGCGCCAGTTCGACCGGCAATATCACTATCACTCGCAATCGTTTTTGACCGTGCCGATGCAGGATCACGAGGGCGAACTGGTCGGCGTGCTGCAACTGATCAATGCCAAGGACCCGGACAGCGGCGCGACGCGCCCGTTTTCCGCGACCGACCAACGCTTCATCGAGGCGCTGGCGTCGCAGGCGGCGATCGCCATCGCCAACCAGGAATTGATCGCGCTGCTGGAAAACCTGTTCGAATCGCTCATCAAACTCATCAACATCGGCATCGATGAAAAGTCGCCGCATACCGGCAAGCACTGCGAGCATGTGCCGCAACTCACCATGATGCTGGCGGAGGCGGTGCATGCGACCGACGCGGGACCGCTGGCGGATTTCGAGATGACCGACCGCGACCGCCGCGAACTCTGGATCGCCGGCCTGCTGCACGATTGCGGAAAAATCGTGACGCCGGTGCACGTGGTGGAAAAAGCCACCAAGCTGCAGACGATTGTCGACCGCATCCACACGGTGGACACGCGCTTTGAAATTCTCAAGCGCGATGCCGAAATCCGGGCGCTAAAAGAAAAATACGAGCGCGCCGGACCGCGCGATGCGCAACGCGAAGCGGAAATCGACCGGCAGTTGCAGGACGAATGGAAGCGTCTCGATGAGGAGCGCAACTTCCTGCGGTTTGCCAATGTGGGCAGTGAACTGATGCGCCCGGAGGACCAGCAGCGCGTGGCCGAGATCGCACATCACCGCTGGGTCGGGCCGGATGGCGTAGAGCGGGACTTGCTGGACGAGGACGAAACCAGGAACCTGATGATCCGGGCCGGAACGCTCAATGAGCAGGAACGGTTAATCATCAACAACCACATTGTCACCACCATCAAGATGCTGGAGTCGCTGCCGTGGCCGGCGCACCTGAAGCGGGTGCCGGAATACGCCGGCGGCCACCATGAGCGCATGGACGGCAAAGGTTACCCGCGCGGCCTGCGCGGCGACCAGATGTCGGTGCAGGCGCGGATGATGGCGATCGCGGATATTTTCGAAGCCTTGACGGCCAGGGACCGACCCTACAAATTGGGAAAAATGCTGACCGAATCGCTGCAGATACTCGGCGGTTTTGCCATGCGCGGGCATATCGACCCCGATCTTTTCGACATCTTCATCCGCCGCAAGGTCTATCTCGAATACGCCCGGCGTTTCATGGACCCGGCCCAGGTCGATGTGGTGGACGAGCGCAACATTCCCGGCTACACAGCCTGACATGAACCTAAGCAAGTGGACAAAAGTTTTTTGACAAACAAAGGAATTCCCTCCCCTTCAAGGGGAGGGTTAGGGTGGGGATGGGTTTCAAATGCTGCGCCGGTCGCTATTAAAACCCATCCCCATCCCAGCCAAGAGGATTGCGCTTGCAAGCGCAATCCGCTCCGCAGGCGGATCGCAGGCGATCCGAATTCCCTGCTACGCCCCCTTGAAGGGGAAGGAGCATTCAAGGTCTTGCCAGGCGTTGTCAAAAGACTTTTGCGTACCCGCTTAGATTCGGCAGTTGACCGCTCACTTTCGTCTGGAGAGCCGCATGAATATTCACTTTGATTCGTTCGATAACCGTCACCGATT
>CAMLDH010000143.1 GCA_946478765.1 uncultured Oxalobacteraceae bacterium
CGCTCTTCCGATCTAGCCGTCGATCCTGCGCGAGGTCGAACTGATCCGCGACAAGACCAAAGGATTTACCGGCACCATTTCCGACCTGGGCGGCCCGACCGCGAACATGTACCGGCTGGCGTGCAAGGACAAGAAAATCGAAGAGTCGTGCCGTCGCCTGTCATGCGTGTATCCGACCATCTGCAGCAATCTGAATACCGACCACAGCAAGCTGATCCAGTTGTACCGCAAAGCGCGCGCGCTCCCCGGCATCAAGAAAATCCTGGTCAGCTCGGGGCTGCGCTACGACCTCGCGGTGCGTTCGCCCGAGTACGTGAAGGAGTTGGTCACGCATCACGTTGGCGGCCTGCTGAAAATCGCGCCGGAACATTCCGAAGAAGGACCGCTGTCGAAGATGATGAAGCCCGGCATGGGCGCGTACGACAAGTTCAAGGAATTGTTCGACAAGTATTCGAAGGAAGCCGGCAAGGAACAGTATCTGATTCCGTACTTCATCGCGGCCCACCCCGGCACCACCGATGACGACATGTTGAATCTCGCGCTGTGGCTGAAGAAAAACAACTTCCGTCTCGACCAGGTGCAAACCTTCATGCCGACGCCGATGGCGCTCGCGACCGCGATGTACCACACGCGCAAGAATCCGCTGCACAAGGTGACCGAAGATTCGGAAGTCGTCGAGACCGTGCGCACCGGAAAAATCCGCCGTCTGCACAAGGCGTTTTTGCGTTATCACGACCCGGCGAACTGGGACATCATTCGCGAAGGATTGCAGCGCATGGGCCGCGCCGATTTGATCGGCAATGGCGAGCGGCATCTGGTGCCGCGCGTTTCCAACCTGACTGCCGGCGCCGCGAAAACGGCGTTGCGCAGCGAGACGCCGAGTCCCGCCAAGCTGGCGAAGAAATTCGGTCAGAACAAACCGCGGCCGGGCGGTGCGGTGGAGCGTAAGCCGGTGGTGACTACGAGCCGACCGGCGCGCAAGGGTGTGGCGGTTGCGCCGCGCAGCGGGCGGAAATAATCATCCTGTGCAAGAGAAAGACGAATCAATTGATTAGCGCGTCGCCCCTGAAATACTCGCCGACATTAGTCGCGGTGCGGATTAGCGGGGAACTTTGAGGAGTTGAAATCACCAGTGCAACCCAGATGAAATCTGGTGGAATCATGAAAGTGCGTCAGATCTGCTTTGTGAAGTCGTTGATGCGGTTCAAACACCGCAGTCAGCGGCCACCTGTCCGCACCTTAAGTTTTCTTGATAAATTCTACGGGTCCTGAATGATAAGGCACGCTGACAAAGTGTGATGGGCTTGTAAACCCAAAGGTACAAAAGCCACCTCCACCGGAACCAAACTCGCTATATTCAACAACAATTTTTTCATCTACCCGAAAAATTTTTCCGATGCGAACGGAATAGCAGCTATCAGGACGGGTACCAAGAATAACTCCAACTACCATGTTCTTTGAAAACTCAACAGACGGCATGGCTAACTTAGGCGAATTCTTTATGCGCTCTAACCAAAGATGCTCCCAGCTTAATTGGTCACGAACTACAACTGTTCGAAAGACTAAGGATCCAGATTCAGAGGACTTATCTATAGTATTAAAAGGAAGCTCGAAATGAGAATGCGGCGCTAGGGTTGTACACGCGCATAGTAAAAAGCAATAGCTGAACCTCAATACATGCTTAATAAACATACTCTTTATTCTGTTATCAATATGCTATTTATAATAGATTGAACGGATTCAGATGGAAAGCTAGAGGGTGAGGATACAGGGATATACGATATTGCCGCTCCTAGATCAAGAAAAGGAGTGGTCACATTACTCCATTTGTCGGTAAGTTTCTTCCCAGTTGCGGTCATCCGAAGAACTGTAGTATCGAGACTTTCGTTTGCAAATGTATTAGATGCTCGCAATACGGCAATTGCGCCAGATACATGCGGAGCGGCAAATGAAGTCCCGAAGCTACCCATGCCTCGTGCAGCAATCCAATCCCCTGGAGCTAAAAGTTTTACAGTCGAATTGCTATTTGAGAAACATGCAACATCATAAGTTTTCACTGAATAGTAAGTTCCTTGCGAACGACAAGTGTCACCTACTAATCCCATAAGATTAGAAAAGTTCTGATCATATACTGCACCGACACTTACTGCCGTTGACACACAGGCAGGCTCAGGCAGGTTTTTTTTATCGCCTTCGTTACCAGCAGCAGCGACTGGGATAACTCCGACATTTCTGAGGCGATCAAAATATGTAGCAAAGCGGCTCGAAGGGCAATAGGCAGAAAAAGTAGGGGCAGTAGTTCCAAGACTAAAGTTTGCAGCTTTTATATTGTACGTTTTTGCATTTGCTATTACCCATTCTATTGCCCTCGACATCGTATCCCAGTTACTTGTTAGCTCCCCACTCACCATATAAAAAACTTGCAAAAATGCAAGTTTTGCTCCGGGAGCAACGCCCTCTACTATGCCAGTTACAAGCGATCCATGCTCGATGTTGACCCATTGATCTTGATAAGGAACCGTAGGGCCAAAATAGTTATAGATAGGGACTTTGCATCCACTTGTACCTATGAGCGGTAAACTATTAATTTCGTTAGGTGCCCGGCAGTTGAACTTATACGGCAGGATTGCGGTATCAAGGATTGCGACAGTAATACCTGTACCAATTTTCCCAGCTGACTTCACTCCGGGTTGGCCTATTAACGGCAAACTTTGATCGAGGTAAGGAATATATTTTTGTTCTTCGTATACCGCTTCAATTTTTACATGGTTTAGAAGTTGTTGAAGTGCAGAAAAATTAGGCACATACACTTTTGCTGTAGGCACAACATCCGACGCACGAATAATAGCTGCCTCCCCGAACTTCCCATTAACGAAGATATTTTCACGAAGAGTTTTAAATTCGCGACGAGTTTCGTATTCAATCTCGTCGTCATTTACTTCCAGGCCCTTGCCTCTACGGCGTTTATCTTCTCTGTTCAGAATATCTTTATGTTCGAACTGGACATACAGCTCTTGAGGCATTCCTGATTGCGCTTTTTGAATTACTGACGGCGCAACTTTATCTGTTGGCTTCTTAACAATTGGTGGTTGTGGATGAGGAGGCAAAACTTGTGTCCAACCCGAAACTGGCAGTAGCCAGAAAGTACACGCGCCTAATAAAATTCCCAGCTGTATTTTTATGGATGCAATGCTCTTTTTCACCACGACACTCCCCACAGAATTTTTCTTTTTGTTAAGTACGCCACCGAATCCTGAAGAAACGAATCTGTAAAAATTCAGGAAAAGTGGCAAAAGGCGATAACGTTACGCGACTCAGCAGGATGCTTGAGAAATTATTGAATGCCAAAGCTGACAATCGGGCAACCGGCGACTGCGTTATCATAACTAACGAAAACTTTAAGATTGCCTGCTTTCGCAGCTATTATCGTGGCATAAAAACGAGAATGATCTTGGACAGTTGCAGTGCTGGGCAAAGTAACCTGACCGTTGCCGCAAGCCGACCCGGTAAACCATGCAACAACATTGCCCGGCACGTAGTTTTCGATCCTCCAACTGCTTGGAGCTACTGGACCAAGCTGAACAACTGCAGCGTATGATGCCTGCGAAATCAATAATGCAAAAAATAATATTAGTTTATTCATGACATTTTTCCTTTTCTAAGCCACCCTGCTTATGTAGTTAAAAAACGAAGCGTTTAATAACTTTAAAAAGTTGGTATTTATCAACTGCGGGTAGGATAATAACACTGGTTGCGCTTTTGTCTAAATAGCAGTTTTTAATAGTGGGACCTTACGGACCTATGGCTCCACACTTTGTGCTTTACGCCATAAAGAGAAACGGTCAGGCCGATAAAATAGCAAGCGTACAAGAGTGCGCCCGGCGCACCAGAACTTATCGCCATCGAAAAAATATTTCAACCAGCGAAGGTGAAATGGTGCGCGAGGCACACCCTACAATCCGCTTCAAATGGGCGTCAAGCCGCCAAATGCCGTGCCTGCCGCTGCGGCACTGCGTCGCTCTTGGCCGCTTTCGCAGTCGCCACCGCTTTCTGCTTGATATGCAATTTATGCGCTTGCCCGGCGTAGTCGGTCGCGAGCACTTCCGTCACACTGTCGGCAGCGAATCCGCGACTACTTAACCATTCCACCACCAGCGCCGCCAAACGATCGAGCGCAATGCGATGCGTGGCATCGGTCTTCGCATACAGCCAATCCGACAGTGCGATGAAGTTCGCAAATGGCGCGTCGCCCAGAATCAGCGGCAGCGTGTTGGCGAAGCGCCCCGAGTTCGCGACCATGTCCCAGTAGCGCGCAAAACGCACCAGCCGCTGCATCGTCGCAAAATCGATGCGGTCGGTCGCCAGGATCGTATACGGCGGGTGCGGGTCGAACACCAGGCCGTACGGTTCGCCGAGGGCCGAACGATCCACCAGAAACAGGATGCGCCGGAAGCGTTTGGTCTTGAGCAAGCGGTAGATGAGCGCGATGCAGGTTTTGGTCTTGCCAGTGGCCATGGCTAGGAGGATGGCCCGTTGGCCTTCGCCGATAGCCGCTTCAACCGCCCGAATGGCTTGCTCCTGATAGGGGCGCAACGGAAAGCCGTAGTCGCAGGGCGTATTGCCGAGTTCGGCATGAGCTTGGGCGATGTCTTGCTGCAAAAGCGCCTTAAGTCCATCCGGGCAGCCCTTTCAAGGTGAACTCAATATAGATCATTGATTTGTTTGATATTTATTTTTGAAAAGCCACAAATCGGGACAAACTACGGTTCGTAACTCTTTGAAAATAAAGAGGAAATATCACACCTTGAAAGGGCTGGTGTATAGACCAACCCGGGAAGCCACCGACTGAGCCATCGCCTCTGCGAGCTGGCGAAGTTTCAGGAGACAGGTGTTCGGGTCATCGGTGAAGTAGCGTTCGGCCAGCAAACCCAATCGCTCAAGCTCTCGTCGTGAGCCTTGAGTTGCGAAAAATTGCTTTGCTGGCGAACACTGGGCATGAGTTCCCCCTATCGCAACTCGTACCAGACGCCCCGGCCAGCACCATGCTGAATGAGGTGGCCTTGTTCAACCAAGGCCCGGAAATGCTGTTTGAGCGTGTTGCGATTTCCGTTGGTCAGTCGAATCGCATCGCCCATGGTGATGCGTCCATGTTCCCGGGCGAATTCGACAATCTGCAACGAAAGCTCAGGGAGTGACGCCAGCACCAGCTTTTCACGCTCGACCTTGCGATTGAGTCGGCGGACCTGCTCAGCGAGCGCGCGCAGGAAGAACGTCAGCCACGGCTGCCAGTTCGGCGCAGTCGTGCGGATTGTGCCTTGCGTTTGTCGCAACGCCAGGTAATACGCCTCCTTGCTCTGCTCGATCACGCTTTCCAACGAGCTATAAGGTACGTAGGCGTAGCCGGCCTGCAATAGCAACAAGGTGGTGAGAACCCGGCTAAGCCGTCCATTGCCATCCTGAAATGGATGGATTTCGAGGAAAACCACGACCCAGATGCCGATGAGCAGCAAAGGATGAAGCCGTGCCGCTTGGCGCTCCGCGTTGAACCACTCAATGAGTTCAGTCATCAAGGACGGCGTATCGAAAGGCGTCGCGGTTGCGAAAACGACACCCAGTTGTTTCCCATCCTCGTCAAAAGCCACCACGTTATTCGTGGAGGTTTTGTAATTGCCGCGATGCCAGGCATCTTTCTCGCTGTAAGTCAGTAAATCGCGGTGCAGTTGCTTGATGTGGTTCTCAGTCAGCGCGATGTCTTGCCAGGATGAAAACACCAGTTCCATCACCTCGGCATAGCCGGCTACTTCTTGTTCATCCCGCGTCGTGAAAGACTTAATCTGCAGATTGGACAGCAGGCGCTCGACCTCGCGATCGGACAACCTGCTACCTTCGATGCGTGTGGACGAACCGATGCTCTCAATGGTAGCGACCCGCCGGAGAGCGAATAGCCGATCCGGCGCAAGCGTGCCGAGTGCACGCCATGCACCCTTGAACTCATCGACACCGGCGATGAGGCTCAGGATTTCTGGTGTTATTTGAACAGAGCTCGTAACGATCATGGACGCCAATACTACACCCATTTGCACCCATTTCATCACAGCAATCCAAAAATACGCATAGCGTAATTTTTTACCGTCCGGCAGGTAATTGCTGCAAAGCTGATGCAGTTGACTAAGATCATCACCGACAGCTTTGCCCGGCCTGCTGCCCCTGAGCGTTATATAGGATCGCTACTGGCCCGCCCGCAAACACGGTAGATGTAGAAGAAATCAGGCCGTTACGGCGGCACCTATGGCCCGATGGGCAGGGCCGAGAATGGCGGCGATTGTTTAAGCCACTTCAGTAGGGTGCGCCCCGCGCACCGGAACTTACCGCCATCGAAAAAGATATTTCAACCAGCAAGGGTGAAATGGTGCGCGGGGCGCACCCTACAATCCGCTTCAAAGGGGCGTCAAGCCGCCAAATGCCGCGCCTGCCGCTGCGGCACTGCGTCGCTCTTGGCCGCTTTCGCAGTTGCCACCGCTTTCTGCTTGATATGCAATTTATGCGCTTGCCCGGCGTAGTCGGTCGCGAGCACTTCCGTCACACTGTCGGCAGCGAATCCGCGACTACTTAACCATTCCACCACCAGCGCCGCCAAACGATCGAGCGCAATGCGATGCGTGGCATCGGTCTTCGCATACAGCCAATCCGACAGTGCGATGAAGTTCGCAAATGGCGCGTCGCCCAGAATCAGCGGCAGCGTGTTGGCGAAGCGCCCCGAGTTCGCGACCATGTCCCAGTAGCGCGCAAAACGCACCAGCCGCTGCATCGTCGCAAAATCGATGCGGTCGGTCGCCAGGATCGTATACGGCGGGTGCGGGTCGAATACCAGGCCGTACGGTTCGGTGTGGCGAATGATCGGCGTGCCGCGCAGGCGTTTCAGGATGCCGAACTGGATTTCATGCGGCTTCAATGCATATAACTTGTCGAAGCCTTGCGCAAAGCTGTCGATGTCTTCGCCCGGCAAACCGGCAATCAAATCGACATGCAAATGCGCATGCGAGTTTTCACAGAGCCAGCGGATATTTTCCGCGGCCTTTTCATTGTTCTGTTTGCGGCTGACCAGCGTTTGCACGTCCGGATTGAAACTCTGGATGCCGATTTCGAATTGCAAGGTGCCGGCCGGGAATTTCATGATGCCGTCCTTCAATGCATCCGGCAGATGATCGGGCACTACTTCAAAATGCGCATACACCGGATCGTCCGGCTGTGCGGCCAGTTTATCGAGGAAGAATTGCATGATCTTCAGGCTCGATTTGATATTCAAGTTGAAGGTGCGGTCGACGAATTTGAACAGGCGCGCGCCGCGCGCATGCAGGGTTTCCAGTTCCGCCAGAAATGCATCGAGGTCGAACGGCCATGCGGTCTTGTCCAGCGCAGACAGGCAGAATTCGCATTTGAACGGACAGCCGCGCGACGCTTCCACATACAAGGTGCGATGCGCGATATCTTCATCGGTGTAGAGGGCATACGGCAACGCGATGTCGGCCAGCGGCGGCTGCACGCCTGCGTGGATTTTCATCAGCGGCTTCGGGCCGCGCAGGATCTGGCGGCACAGTTGCGGAAACGTCACGTCGCCCCAGCCGGTGACCAGATAATCGGCCTGTTGCACGATGGATTGCTCACCCGGCTCGTACGACACTTCCGGGCCGCCCAGCAC
The DNA here is from genome assembly GCA_946478765.1 of uncultured Oxalobacteraceae bacterium. Next base: position 7,700 of record CAMLDH010000143.1, read on the forward strand.
GATCACGACGTCGGGCGCGACGCGTTTCAACATCGCGACGATTTTGGTGGTTTCTTCGGTGTTCCAGATATACACGCCAAAGCCGATGATGCGCGGCTTGTGCGCCAATAATTTTTCGACGATGTCGGTGGTCTTGGCGCCGATCACGAATTCCACAAGGCGCGTGTCATTGTGCAAATCGCCCATGTTGGCCAGCAGATAACGCAAGCCGAGCGATGCGTGCGCATAACGGGCGTTGAGGGTGGAAAGCAGGATGGTCATCGGGCGAAGCCTGATCGGCGGAAACCGTCATTTTACGCTTCGCCCGCGGCTTTATTCGATTTTACTGCCGGTCAGTTGACGCCTGATCGTCGCGCCCGGATTGGGCGTTTTGCAAAAACTTTTCGTGAATCTCCTCTTAATCTCTTAATCAATGATGCCCTGCTGCTGCAACATCGTGCAAGGATCGGCGGCTGCCGGATTGACGGAACGGCCACGCTCCTGCGCGCGCGCCTGCATTTCGGCCATGTGCTGTTGATTGTAGGAACGGCATTCATCCGCCGCCAAAAAACTGCGCATCTTGTCACCATAAGCCCTGCGTTCTTTCTGCGTCATCATCGACCAGCCTGGCGTAGTGCGTTCGCTGAATTGCATCGCCTTGCCTTTCGATTGCGTTCCGGCACTTCCTGCTGCCTCAGTGCCCTGACCGGATGTGCCGCTGGAAGTAGTACCGCCCGCGGCTCCGCTCGACATCGTGCCGCTTGGCGTAGTGGCGCCACTTGACGTTGTTGCGCCGCTTGACGGGGTCGCGCTGGGAGATGACGTACCACCAGAGCTTGTGTCACTTGACGAGGTACTGCCCGGGGATGATCCGCTCGATGTTGCGCCACCCGATGTTGCGCCACCCGATGTTGCGCCGCCCGATGTTGCGCCGCCCGATGTTGCGCCACCCGATGTTGC
>CAMLDH010000144.1 GCA_946478765.1 uncultured Oxalobacteraceae bacterium
CGATGCAAGGCGTGACGAGTGCCGTGTGGCGGGCCACACAAACGAGGAACAACGCGGCAGCGCGCCCGTATGCGCCGCGAAAATGGGATATTTATTTACGGAAATCACCTTAGGCTACCAAGGGCATGAGAAAGTCGCGGCTGACGCGATTGCCGAGTTCGAAAATCTGTTCCAGAAATTCGGTCAGATAATCATGCAGACCCGCGGCCAGGATGTCTTCAATGCGCGCGAACTTGAGTTCGGCATGCAGTTTTCCCGCCAGGCGTTCCGTGTCCGCCGATACATCATTGCGCACCTTTTGCAGGTTGCCGACGAAATCATCCATGCAGGCGAGCAGGGAGCGCGGCATGTCGGCGCGCAGCATCAGCAGTTCGGCGACGCGGGCCGGCGTAATCGCATCGCGATAGACCTTGCGGTAGATTTCAAAACAGGAAACCGAGCGCAAAATTGCGGCCCAATAATAGTAATCGCGTTGCGTCTCCTGCTCCGCATGCGGATCGGGCTGCACGGCGTGCGGCACACCGTGAAACTTGACATCCAGAATGCGCGCAGTGTTATCCGCACGCTCCAGGAACGTGCCGAGGCGGATGAAATGGAAGGCTTCATCTTTCAGCATGGTGCCGATCGTGACGCCGCGCGACAGGTGCGAGCGGTATTTCACCCATTCGAAGAACTGGCTGGGGTCGCGCTCCAGAACGCCGCTCTTCAACTGGTTTTTCATGTCGAGCCACGTGATGTTTTGCGTCTCCCATACTTCCGTCGTCAGGGTGCCGCGCACCGCGCGCGCATTTTCGCGGGCTTCGTTCAGGCATGACGCGATCGAGGACGGATTGTCGGGGTCGCGCACCATGAAGTCGAGCACGTCTTTCGGCGTCAGCAAGCCGTATTTGTGGTCGAACACATCCTGCAATTCGGAAATGCCGAGCATCGCACGCCAGCCTTGTTCGGCTGCTTGCGCCGATTGCGGCAGCAGCGACGTCTGCACATTCACATCGAGCATGCGCGCGGTATTTTCAGCGCGCTCGGTGTAACGGGCCATCCAGAATAAATGATCGGCGGTGCGGCTTAGCATGTAGAGCCTATCTCAATGTAATTGTGCGTGCGAACAGGAGGGATGGGGCATAGGGATTACTTCTCCAGTACCCACGTGTCTTTGGTGCCGCCGCCTTGCGACGAGTTCACCACCAGCGACCCTTCTTTCAATGCCACCCGCGTCAAGCCGCCCGGCACCATTGAAATGGTTTTCCCCGACAGCACGAACGGCCGCAGATCGATATGGCGCGGCGCGATGCCCGATTCGACATAGGTCGGACACGCGGACAACGCCAGGGTCGGTTGCGCGATATAGCCGTCGGGCTTGGCCAGCAGCCGCTGCCGGAAATCCTCGATCTCTGCCTTGGTGGAAGCAGGACCGACCAGCATGCCGTAACCGCCGGCGCCGTGCACTTCTTTCACCACCAGTTCGGGCAGATGCGCCAGCGTGTAGGCCAGATCCTCCTTCTTGCGGCACTGGTAGGTCGGCACATTGTTGAGGATCGGTTCTTGCGACAGGTAAAACCGCACCATGTCCGGTACGAAAGGATAAATCGACTTGTCGTCCGCGACGCCGGTGCCGATCGCATTGGCCAGCGTGACGCGGCCGGACCGATAGACCGACAGCAGGCCGGGCACGCCCAGCGAGGAATCGGAGCGGAACGCGAGCGGATCGAGAAAATCGTCATCGACGCGCCGGTAAATGACATCGACCCGTTTCGGCCCATGCGTGGTGCGCATGTAGACCGCGTTATCGCTGACGAAAAGATCCTGGCCCTCGACCAGTTCGACCCCCATTTGCTGCGCCAGGAATGCATGCTCGAAGTACGCCGAGTTATGCATCCCCGGCGTCATGACTACCACCGTCGGATCGGCCACGCCGACCGGCGCCACCGAGCGCAAATTGTCGAGCAACAGGTCCGGATAGTGTGCCACCGGCGCAACCTTGTAACGGGCAAACAGTTCGGGGAATAAGCGCATCATCATCTTGCGGTCTTCCAGCATGTAGGACACGCCGGACGGCACGCGCAGATTGTCTTCCAGCACATAGAATTCGCCCTGGCCGGCGCGCACGATATCGACTCCGGCGATATGCGCATAGATGTCGGATGCGACCGAAATGCCCTGCATCTCGGGGCGGTACTGCGCGTTCTTGAATATCTGCTCGGCCGGGATCACGCCGGCCTTCACGATATTCTGGTCGTGATAGATGTCGTGGATGAACATGTTCAATGCCTGCACCCGTTGCACCAGACCCGCTTCCAGTTGCGCCCACTCGGCCGCCGGGATGATGCGGGAAATGATGTCGAACGGGATCAGCCGTTCGGTACCGGCATCGTTGCCATATACCGCAAACGTGATGCCGACGCGCCGGAAAATCAGGTCGGCTTCGGCCCGCTTGCAGGTCAGGGTTTCAGGTGATTGCTCGGCTAGCCAGGCTTCGAATTCGCGGTAATGTTCGCGCACTCCGCCTGATCCATCGGCGTACATCTCATCGAAAAAATTTGGCATGGGATCGCTTCGCCTTTATTGTTGGTGCGTATAGGAGAAACAGCCTATCAAAAAATAGGCCTGCCACCCGATCATGGTTCGCGAATATGGTCGACCAGCGCCAGTGTACGTTGGTTTTGTGGAGACGTCAGCAGGCTCACGATGGCAATCGTAGCCAGGCCGGCGGGCACACCAAACACGCCCGCCGAAATGGGAGAGATATGGCACCATTGATCGACTGACGATCCGCCCAGCGCCGGATGGGTGTGCACCATGTAATACACGCACACGATGAAACCGGTGATCATGCCTGCGATGGCGCCTTGTTGATTCGCGCGCTTCCAGAAAACGCCCAATACCAGTGCAGGAAACAGCGTGGAGGCCGCGAGCGAAAATGCAGCGCCGACCACGGACAGGATATCGCCCGGCTTGAGCGATGCGGCGTAAGCAGCAACCAGCGCCACCACCAGTAACAGCAATTTTGAAATGGTGACGCGCTTTTGCGTCGATGCCGACGGGTCGATGATCTTGTAGTAGATGTCGTGCGACAGTCCGTTCGAGATGGTCAGCAACAAGCCGTCGGCGGTCGATAAGGCGGCGGCAAGGCCGCCGGCTGCCACCAGTCCGGAAATGACATACGGCAGTCCGGCAATTTCCGGTGTCGCGAGCACCACGATGTCGCCGTCCAGCACGATTTCGGCGAGCTGCACGATACCGTCCTTGTTGATGTCGGTGATGCTGACCAGCGGATTGATTCTATCGATGCTGGCCCAATACGATACCCAGGCCGGCAGTTGGGAAAATTCGGTGCCGACCAGCGATGTGTAGATGTCGTATTTCACCAGCACCGCCAGTGCCGGTACCGTGATGTACAGCAGCATGACGAAAAATAGCGTCCAGAATACCGAGGCCCGGGTCTCCTGCACCGACGGCGTGGTGTAGTAGCGCACCAGTATGTGCGGCAGGGCGGCGGTGCCCATCATAAGGCAGAACACCAGGGCCAGAAAGTTGTTGCGCTTGATGTCGGAGGTTTCTTTGTCCTTGCCCGGAAAAGGTGTGGTGTGGGCCATCACGGGTCCAGCGCGAGTCAGATTGTAGGCCTGTGCGCCCAGCCATTTCTGCCGCGCCTCATCGGTATCTTTCGGATAGGACGCAAGCGCACGCGTCGCTGCCTTGATGTCGAGCAGCGACGCGTTGCCTGTTTTCAGGTCTTCGACCCGGCGCAATGCCTCGACGCGGCCTTCTTCCCACGACTTCGGCAACGCCTTGAGCTTCGCATCATAGTCGTCAGCGCGTTGTTTGAAGACGGCACGGACTTCCAGCTCCTTGGGATCGACCGCGAGCGCCTTTTCGCGTTCGCTCAACTTGGACAATGCCGATCCGTACGCGATTTGCGGAACCGGCACATTGGTGTGTTTGACCGATAGCCACATCACCGGGATCATGTATGCAATCAAAAGGATGATGTACTGCGCAATCTGGGTCCACGTAATGGCCCGCATCCCGCCCAGGAAGGAGCACACCAGTATGCTGGCCAGCCCCAGAAAAATGCCGACCGAAAAATCGACGCCGGTGAAGCGCGACGTGATGAGGCCGACGCCGTAGATTTGCGCGACGACATAGGTGAATGACACCGTGATGGTGGCAAATACCGCCAGAATTCGCACCACATCGCCGCTGTAGCGGCCCTGATAGCGCGCCGCCAGAAAATCGGGAATCGTGTACTGGCCGAATTTGCGCAGGAACGGCGCAATCAACAGCGCCACCAGGCAATAGCCGCCGGTCCAGCCGACGATGTAGGCGAGCCCGTCGAATCCCTGCAGGTACAGCCCGCCGGCCAGGCTGATGAAGCTGGCCGCCGACATCCAGTCTGCCGCTGTCGCCATGCCGTTGAAAATGGCCGGCACCCGGCGCCCGGCGACGTAGTATTCCGACACGTCCGAAGTGCGACTGAGTATGCCGATGCCGGCGTACAGCACGATCGTCGCGAACATGAACAGATAACCGATCCAGGCGCGCGGAAATCCCTCCTTTTCAAGAATTGCCAGAGTGATCAACACCAGGATGAAGCCGACGGTGTACCAGCTGTAATAGCGCGCAAGCTGCTGCGAAAATGACCTATGCGCCATGATTGCCGTCGCCTTTGAGTATCTGGTCGAGATGTTGCATGCACCGGACATAGGTGGCAACGATCAATACATAAATAATGACCACGCCTTGTGCCACCATATAAAACGAGAATGGCCATCCGAATAGCGTGAAGGCGGATAATTCCCTGGCAAAATAAATGACGCCGAACGTCACCAGGAACCACGTCGCCAGCAGTTGCAGCGTCAGACGTCTGACGCGGCGCCAGTACAGGGCGCGGCGTGCTTGTGATACAGGTGCCGGCGTGTTTTGCATATCAACCGATGTCGTCAATGAATTCGGAACACTGCGTCGTCGGCAGCGTCACGCGGAACAAACTGCCCGGAAATGTTGGGTCATGGCTGCGCGGATTGGCGAAGATGTCGACATCGGCGTCATGCTGTTGCGCGATCTCCCGCACGATCGCCAGCCCGAGCCCGCTGCCTTCCACGTTACTGCCCAGGATGCGATAAAAGCGCTCGAATACGTGGGCGCGTTCAGCGGGCGCAATGCCGGGTCCTGTGTCTTCGACTTCCAGCATCGCATGCGATCCCGCGTCGGCGTGCACGCGGATGGTGACGCTGCCGCCGGACGGCGTATAGCGCAGTGCGTTGTCGATCAGGTTGCTCAGCAATTCGCGCAGCATGGTCGGATTGCCGGGCGCCATGACCGGATAGCCCGGCTGCTCGAAGCCCATGTCGATATGGCGGACAAATGAAATTTGCACCCAGTCCTGCACCACGTCGCGCGCCAGCTCGGACAGATCCAGCGGTACAAACGGCTTGGCTTCGGGGGACTGATTTTCGGCGCGGGCGAGGGCCAGCAACTGGTTGACCAGACGGGTCGCGGATTCCGAACTTTTCGATAGCTGTTCCAATGATCGATGCACTTCGTCCTGACTGGTTTGGCGCAGTGCGAGTTCGGATTGCATGCGCATGCCGGCCAGCGGTGTTTTCATTTGATGGGCCGCATCGGCAATGAAGCGCTTTTGCATCTGGATGGTCTGCGCCAGCCGTTCCAGCATGTCGTTCAAGGAGCGCACCAGTGGCGAAATTTCTTCCGGCACCTGTCCCGATTCGATCGGACTTAAATCATCGGGCCGCCTGGCGCGTATGCGCTGCTGCAATTCAGCCAGCGGCGACAGCCCGCGCGTAAGCGCAAACCACACCAGCGCCAGTGCGATCGGCAGGATGATGAATTCGGGCAGGATCACGCCCTTGATGATCTGGTTGGCCAGTTGCGAGCGCTTGTCGAGCGTCTCGCCGAGTTGCACCAGTGCCAGCCGGGCTTCCTTCGGTTCACCCGACTCGGGCTGTAGCCTGCGCAAATCGATGTAGGTATAGGCGACCCGTATCTCGGTGGTGCGCATCAGGTCGTTGCGAAATTGGACCGACCATGGCCGGGGCTTGTCTTCATCGTTCGGAAGCGGCATGTCGCGATCGCCATCGATGTATTCGCCGTGCGGTCCCAGTACCTGAAAATACACATTGTCGACATCGTCGGCACGCAGGATATCGCGGGCCGGCCCCGGCAGGCGCGTGACGAGCTTGCCGTCGACTTCCTTGACCTGCTGCGCCAGCACCGTCACCCGGTCATCCAGCGCCCGGTCAAAGGGTTGATTGGCGATCGACTTTGCGACCAGATAAGTAATCGCAATGCTGAGCGGCCACAGCAGCAGCAAAGGGACTAACATCCAATCCAGGATTTCGCCAAAGAGCGAGCGTTGAATGGATTCTTCGGATTGGGTTGCGATCGATTCGAATGCGGGTGGCGCGGGAGCGGGCGCATCCGGACGGTCGGCGTCGCTCATTGCGCACCTCACTCGGATGTGGGCGTGCCGGCGGCAGGGGTATCAGGGAATTTTTCCAGGCAATAACCCAAGCCGCGCACAGTCGCAATGCGCACGCCGCCGGCCTCGATTTTTTTGCGCAAGCGATGCACATACACTTCAATTGCATTATTGCTGACTTCTTCACCCCACTCGCACAAGTGATCGACCAGCTGTTCTTTCGATACCAGGCGGCCGGTACGCTGCAATAACACTTCCAGCAGACCCAGTTCGCGTGCCGACAAATCCAGCATCTGGTCGTTGATGTAGGCAATACGGCCGACTTGATCGTAGGCCAGCGAGCCGTGCCGGATTACCGTCGGTCCGCCGCCTGCGCCGCGTCGGGTGAGGGCCCGCACCCGCGCCTCCAGTTCGGACAGCGCGAACGGCTTGGCCATGTAGTCATCCGCGCCCAGGTCCAGGCCTTTCACACGCTGCTCGACCGAATCGTCTGCCGTTAAAATCAGCACCGGCAAGTGGGAATTGCGCGAACGCAGACGCCGCAGCACTTCCAGTCCGGACATTTTGGGCAAGCCCAAATCCAGAATAAGCAAATCGAAATCCTGGGTGGATAATGCCGAGTCGGCCTCTTGGCCATTTTTCACGCAATCGGTCGCATAGCCCGATTGACGTAGCGACCGCGTCAGTCCATCGGCGAGCACACTATCGTCTTCGGCAAGCAATATTCGCACGGTCAAATGCCAGGCTGTGAGAGTGAAGGTAGTCTATTGCCTTTTGTTAATAGCGGCAAGGTAAGCCAGCATCACCATTCTGTAATTTAAAATGAAGGCTAATTTGATAAATGTAGCGCACGAGTCGCAATAAGGGCTTGCGCAAAGCACTGTTTTTTTATACAGTATGATCTTCAACAGCGAAAACCGCTGTATTACTCTTCCACTGTCGAAAGAACCCTTATGGACGACAAAAAATCCGCTGCGCCCAACTCGGATAAGACCAAAGCTCTTGCCGCAGCCCTGGCGCAAATCGAAAAGCAGTTCGGTAAAGGCTCGGTCATGCGCATGGCCGATGGTGCGGTTGCCGAAGAGGTGCAAGTGGTATCCACCGGCTCGCTCGGGCTGGATATCGCCTTGGGCGTGGGCGGCTTGCCGCGTGGCCGTGTGGTCGAAATTTACGGACCGGAATCGTCCGGTAAAACCACGCTGACATTGCAGGCGATTGCCGAAATGCAGAAATTGGGCGGCACCTGCGCCTTTATCGATGCAGAGCACGCACTGGATGTGATTTACGCCCAAAAATTAGGGGTAAATCTGCAGGATCTTCTGATTTCGCAACCGGACACCGGCGAGCAGGCACTTGAAATCACCGATGCGCTGGTACGTTCGGGGGGCGTCGACCTGATTGTCATCGATTCGGTTGCGGCCTTGACGCCGCGCGCCGAGATTGAGGGCGATATGGGCGATTCCTTGCCAGGGTTGCAGGCACGCCTGATGTCGCAGGCGCTGCGCAAATTGACGGGCTCCATCAATCGCACCAATACGCTGGTCATTTTCATCAACCAGATTCGCATGAAAATCGGCGTCATGTTCGGCAATCCGGAGACGACGACGGGAGGTAATGCATTGAAATTCTATGCATCGGTGCGCCTGGACATCCGCCGTACCGGCTCGATCAAGGCTGGCGATGAAGTGATCGGTAACGAAACCAAGGTCAAGGTCGTCAAGAACAAGGTCGCGCCACCGTTCAAGGAAGCGCATTTCGACATTCTGTACGGAGAAGGCACGTCGCGCGAAGGCGAAATTCTGGATCTCGGCTCGGACGCGAAAATCGTCGAAAAATCCGGCGCATGGTATAGCTACAACGGTGAGCGTATCGGCCAAGGCAAGGACAACGCCCGTAATTATTTGAAAGAGCGGCCGGAGCTTGCACGCGAAATCGAGAACAAGGTGCGGGCATCGCTCGGCGTTCCGGAACTGGGCGGCGGCAAGGATGAGCCGGTAGCGAAGAAGGCCGCCAGCAAGGAAAAAGAGAAAGAAAAAGAGCTCGAGTGACGTCCTTGCCCTGAACATTTTGTTAGGTGCTCTAACTGTTCTAAGGCGGTTTTCGGGAAAGAAAATACCCCATTGCGCCGCGCCGGCGGGATGCAGTGCAAGGCGCCCCGAGCGACGTGTGGCGAGCCACACTAGC
>CAMLDH010000145.1 GCA_946478765.1 uncultured Oxalobacteraceae bacterium
CAGCGATTCGACGCGCACCCCTTTCACATTGCCGCGATCAAGCTTTTCCTGCAGCCATTGCTGAAAGGCCGCGACTTCGCCTGGCCTACCGGCCGCCAACAGGCGATACGTGACACGCGAGCCATTCTGGATCAGATTGGTGGCGCGCAGGTCCGGCAAGGACATCATCACGCGCGGCGCGAAATTCATGAAGGAGGCGCCGCGATCGGGTTCAACCGCAATCACCTTGGCAATATCGAACCTCTTGTCGCCCAGCTTGACCGAATTGCCCACCGAGAGATTCAGTGCAGTCAGCAAGTTGGCGTCCACCCATACGGTGCCCGCCGCCGGGATATCCTGCGTGGCACTCCCTTCTGCACCTGGCTGCAGGCTGACCTTCAAATGGCCGCGCAATGGATATCCGGACGACACGGCCTTGATCGCCGCCAGTTGCGAACTCGCCTGGTCGGCTTCGCCCGCAATCGCCATGCTGGGAAAGGACACGGTCTCCGCCAGATTCAGTCCGCGCCGCGTGGCTTCGACACGCCATGCATCGCTGATCGGTTGGTCCGCGCTGATCACCAGATCCGCGCCGAGCAGTTGATGCGCATCACGATTCAAACCGGCGCGCATGCGCTCGACAAAAAAACCGACGGATGAAAGAGCCGCAACGGCAACGATCAGCGCAATCAACAGAAAGCGCAACTCACCGGCCCGCCAATCGCGTTGGGTCATGCGGAGTGACTGAAGAAGCAGCATGCAAGTTTTCCAATACTGACACTAAAAGAAATAGGGATTCCGGTTGAATTTGTAGCGCGCATCATGATGCGCCGGATGTGTCATCGCTCCATCCGGCGCATCACGAGGCGCCCTTTTTATCTGCTTCGCTTTATCTGCTTCGTCTATCGCCAACCGGCAAATTCAACGAGACGAATGACGGGCATGCGTCGCAAAAAACGCATCGACTTCATCCAGACACTTCTGCCTGGCCTGCGCATCCAGGAATGCAGCAGAAAAACTGTTGCGCGCCAACTGCTGCGCATGATGCCGCTGCAAAGGCAATGCATCAAAAGTCTGAATGAAATTTTCGTTGATGTAACCGCCGAAATAAGCCGGATCGTCCGAATTGACGGTTGCCATCAATCCAGCCTCCAGCAAGGCCAGCAGGTTATGGTCGCGCATTTTGTCAAATACGCGTAGCTTGATATTGGAAAGCGGGCACACCGTCAGCGCCACTTTTTCGCGCGCGAGCCGTTGCGTCAATGCGCTGTCTTCCATGCAGCGCACACCGTGATCAATCCGCTCGACATGCAGCACGTCGAGCGCGGTTTGAATATAGGCAGGCGGCCCTTCTTCGCCGGCATGCGCCACAAGATGCAGTCCCAGCTCTTTGCAGCGCGCAAATACGCGTGCAAATTTTTCCGGCGGATGACCGCGCTCGGAGGAGTCAAGACCAACGCCGATGAATTTTTCACGGTAGGGCAGCGCCTGTTCCAGTGTTACAAAAGCGTCTTCTTCAGACAGATGCCGCAAAAAACACATGATCAATGATCCGCTCATGCGCCATTGCGCTTGCGCATCCTGCAGCGCCCGATGAATGCCATTGATTACGGCGGAAAACGCGACGCCGCGCGCCGTATGCGTTTGCGGATCGAAGAAAATTTCAGCGTGGCGTACATGGTCGGCTTTCGCACGCAACAGATACGCCATCGTCATATCGTAGAAATCCTGCTCTTCCAGCAAAACACTGGCGCCCGCGTAATAGATGTCGAGGAAGGATTGCAGATCCGTAAACGCATACGCACGCCGCAGTTCTTCCACTGAGCCATAGGCCAGTGGGACGCCGTTACGTTCTGCCAAAGCGAATATCAATTCAGGTTCCAGCGAACCTTCAATGTGGATATGCAACTCCGCCTTGGGCATCTGTTGCACGATGGTGCGTAACGTGGCATTCATCAGGGCTCCTTGTCGTTTAACACAGTGGATGATGCGTGATTTTACGACTAGAAACCAGCAAGCGTCAGGATTCCACGCCTCTGTGCGATTGTGGGCATGCTGGAACCCGATCTCCGCTGCACCAATGCGCCCCTTTGCGCCAGAGAGTGCGCTCGATGCACGTGCACCTCAACGCTTTACATCGACGTCCCGCGCGTCGCGTCGGCATGCGTCTTTTCATACATATCCTGGCATGGCGCACAACGCTCTGCCGTTGGCAAGGCCTGTAGCCGGGCGAAAGGAATTTCGTAGCCGCACTCGATGCACTCGCCATAGGAGCCGTTTCTGATTCTCGCCCGCACCGATTCAATGGCCCGCAATTCCGTCAAATCCCGCGTGACTGCGGCGTTACCCAGGTCAACGGACAGATCTGCAAAAGATGCATCTCCCGGGTCCGGTGCTTCGCTGGCGACCTGGGCGTAATCGTCCTGCAATTCCACCTCGCGCCGAAGATCGCGATGCAGCACATGCTCTCTTTGCTGCAAAGCATTTTCAAGATAGCGAATTTGCTCTTGCGTCAGGTTTTCCATCATGTTCCTCCGAATAGCGTCAATCATTAGCGTGGCTTGCAGCAATACTTCCGGGCATAGTCGTCGATGGGCGTTGATCCGCCTTCAGTGCGTCCTTTGGCCCAAAACGTAACGGCCCGGACAACTCACCCATAATTTGGGTAGTCCTGACCAATTTCAACCGGCGTTTCGCCATCCGATCATGTTTGCGAAAAGCGTGCCCGCCAGAATTGGGAGCGATGCGCCATTATTTGGCATAGGCAGGAGCGTTTTCTACACAGGTAGTTACCGCTTCATGGAATTTTTTACCTGCTCTGCACCCGGTTTTTTCACGCATGTGGAATCTCTCTCTGCAAACCGCAATCCAATTTATCAGTCGGATCGAAGGGGGGCTTTGAAAAGGCCAAAAGCAGGCGGCCCCGCCAATCCGGAATGAGGAACGCCATACCCATTTCCCGCTTCCTGTCCTACAATCATTGGTACAAGTAAATAGAGCGGGCAGCGGGAAACAAACGGAATCTGAAAAGGCATGGCTGACAGCATACGCAGCCACTTCCGAAAATTCTGCAGGCAGGATCCACGATTCACAATTGTCATCTTGAGAGGCTTCCATGTCAGTCGTCGGTATCGTATTGAGCGAGGAAGACCACGCGCAACTGGAAGACGGATATCGGAAAATGACCGTCACATGGCAGCAGCTCGGCCATAAAACATTGCCGCCTACTTTCGAACAATGGCTCGGACAGCGCACGGCAGCAGTTGACGCAGCGCTCCCGGATGCCGAGTTGGAGGATATGCGCGTCTTCAATGCCATCGAGAAGCTCGTGACCGGTTTGCATCAGCACGGTTTTGGTCTGGCGCACATCGGCAAGCAGGGCCGTGCCCCGCTTCAGGCGGCATCCGACATGGCGCACATGATTGTCAGCGAACTAGGTTTGCAGCCGCATTACGCGAAGCGAATCCAGGATCTCTTCGAACACTATTTGAAGAGTGGCAAAGAAATTGCCGATGCGGCGCAAGTCGGCGTCACCAATCGCGCGTATGGCGGTCTTCATGAAGCATTGCGACAACTGATTGAGCGCACGGAGAATGCCGCGCCACACTTGGGTAACGAGCGCGCAATCGGCCGCGTCGAAGGCGCCGCCGCGATCCTCGTAAGTCTCGATGCGATGGAGCGTGACAGTGCCAAGAAAAAAACCGCAGACTTCAAAGCCCGGATGCGCACCGCAGCAGGGCCAACCTGGATGAAAAAAGTGTTTGGCGGAGCGGCGGACAAGGAATAGCCGTCGCGGCCCACATCCAGCATGTTATGGAGGGTAATCTGATGACCTTCACCAAAAATGAATTCGGCGTACCGCAATATCCGGACGGTGACGCGCGCCGGCTTTTCGTGCTGCTAGCCGCGATTGACCTGTTGGAAAGGCCAACCATCTCAGCCATTGCCGATCTCACCAGTCGCCACCGCGACACGATCGATGCCGACATTACGGTGCTGCACACGCAATATGGCGTAACAGTGCACAAAATCGGCGACGTCTATCGCATCGAATCGTGGGGCGATGTGCTCAAAAAACAAGGCGTGAAGAAATTCCTGAAAGCGCAATTCGATTGACTTTCCTCGATACGCATCCAGAACGGTTCAAAAATAGCGCTGTACGTCTGTCTATGCGTCAAGTCATTGCACCCGGCTCCATTTTCCCGTTGACCTTCGTTGCCGCACATCCACATGCCCGGCCTCAGGTAAGACTGTAAAGACGCGTGCAAACCGCAAAAGCATTGCGAGTAATCAATACCGACCTCGGCAAAATTTCCAATACTTGTACCGAATCTGCAACACCAAGCCAATCAATGTGCTGTTTGAAAAGGAAAACAGAATGTTACGAGACAAGGATGAAATCTTGCTTGACCAAGCAATGTCGATGCCCACCGCAAGCGTCATTATCGATGCGCTGGGAAAATTCTTTACCACGCCGTCAATGTCCAACAAGGTGGCGGCGGTAGTTGCATTACAGGCCTACCTATCCGAGGTGGAGAATGCTAGAGGCAAGTCGAGTACAACGACTTAGCCGAAGTTCAATTGCAAGACGCGCCTTGGATAATTGTCGACATCGCTTTTTGGATAGGCTTTCGATGATGAACCAATGAATATTTCTAGCGTCGGCCATGCATTTTCCAGCCACTTGTATTCGCACGGGAAACCCGTTATTCAACCTCCAGGCAAAGGCTGTTCGTGCTCGGGATGCGTATTCATGCACGCCAGGGTTTCGTTCCATCCTGCCATTTTTTCATATGCGCTCTTGTTCTAGATGAGTATTTCCCACAAATTTGACTATCCATCATTTTATTTGCCGATTATGGAGTCTCACATGCTATCGCCCTATCGTTCAGATGATGTCATCGAAGCACTGGTTCATGTGACCTGTGGAGAGACGGCATCAGTTCAAGTAAAGCATATTTATCGGGAATCGCTTCGTAACCTCGTCCGCCTGGCAAAGGCGGAACGAACGCAGGAAATGAAAACCGATTTCGATCATTTCCTCGCCGAGAACGAGCGACATTTGCTGCATTAAAAAGCAGCCTGGAAAATGCCTGGTATGCCGCGCTTGCGCGCCGCTGTGATTTTCCATACTCGTGTTCATTGAGATGCATCAAATCACCATCCGGCTTTTTGAGGCCAACTGTAATGTCTGCTTGAGCATCAAACCGCGTTGATTTTGAATCACATTGAAGGAGCCACAACGGCAACTGATATCCGCACCATTCATCGATATCTGCACCATTAACCACGCCATTAACCACGAGGAAAAAATGCAAATCATCTGGACAATTCTGATTGGATTTATAGTGGGTCTGATTGCGAAAATGCTGACACCTGGGCGAGACCCGGGCGGTTTCCTTATCACTGCGGCAATCGGTATTCTGGGTTCGATTCTTGCGACTTATCTCGGACAATTCATTGGCTGGTACAGGGCTGGAGAATCCGCGGGTTTCTTCGGCGCCTTGGTCGGCGCTATTATTTTGCTCGCGATCTATCATTTCGCAGTGAAAAAAACCTAGTAGTCCGCCAACCTTTAATTTTCATGTTGCTCCGTAGGATGGGTAGAGTGCAGCGAAACCCATCCTACGATCCTTTCAATTTTTGGGTTGCATCGAAGGATGGGGGCAACCGGCAATGATGCTATTCCGGCCGCCTGTGGCGCGCTTGCCTTATTTTTTTGTGACGATATATATCGCAAGCGCAATGATCAGAACGACACCACACTCCATGCCGACCACAACATATTCCATGCAAATCTCCGTTCCGGCTTACTACGTTTATTGGCGCCCAGCATCAATTTCGCCTTGATGCCTTGATTTTTATCAACACAATGGAAGCGTTAATAATCAGGGACTTGAAGAAGTCCATTGCCAGTTATCCACAACATTATCCACGGGAAATGTGGGTAAGTGGCTGGTGCCCTATCCACTATTTCCCATGAGCATGTTTTGAATCTCCGGTAGCTCGACGCGTGGGCGGGAAATCTTTTCTGTCGGCGCGATGATGTCCGCAGTTCCGGTGACGACGGTTTCATTATTCAGTGAGCGTACGTACCAGGCTGGCGTTGTCGCCCACGGCCAACTCGCTAAACGGGCGGTTCTCAATGACGGTCATGCGCGCCTACCCCATGATGTGATAACCGCCGTCGATATACTCGACGTTGCCAGTCAACAGGCGAGCTTGATCGCTGGCGAGGAATGCGGCAACGTTGCCCACGTCTTCGACGCTTGCCAGCATGTGCTCCGGTGTACGTGCGCGGGTGCGCTCCAGAAGCTCGTCGAAACGGTCAAGACCTGAAGCAGCTCGCGTTTTCAGCGGCCCCGGCGACAATGCATGTACGCGTATGCCTTGCGGTCCGAGTTCAGCGGCCAGGTAACGCACGCTGCTTTCCAGCGCTGCCTTTACCGGCCCCATCAGGTTGTAGTGCTCCACGACTTTCTCTGAGCCGTAAAACGTGACGGTGAGGAGGCAGCCACCGTTTTTCATCAGCGGCTCAGCCAGTTTTGCCATTCGGATGAATGAATGGCAAGACACGTCCATCGCAGTGGCGAAACCTTCGCGCGAGCACTCTACCAGACGGCGATGCAAATCCTCCTTCGGTGCGTATGCAATGGAGTGCAGCACAAAATCGAGTTGGCCCCAGTGGTTTTCGATCTGCGCAAAGACACGTTCCAATTGCCCCATTTCACGCACATCGCATGGAGTAATAATGGGGCTCTCCAGCGATTCGGCCAACGGGCGGACGTGGGGTTCGGCCTTCTCGTTCAGGTAGGTGATCGCCAGCGCAGCACCGGCGGCATGAAAGGCCTTTGCGCAGCCATAAGCGATGCTCTGCTCGTTGGCAATACCGACTACCAGTCCCCTCTTCCCTTCAAGCAGCTTCATTTTTTCCTCGTTAACGAATGCGTTCACGACCAGTCCGGTGCTGCACGCACTCGCCCTGGCACTTAATACATGTTGCCAGCTTATAGTCAGCCTTTCGGGGGCGATTGAGCAGGGTCAAATTTTTCTCATAACTGCTCGGAATTGGCGTTCTGCCTGCTTTTCTCGGCGTCGATATTTGTTGTCGTGGAAATCGAAAAGCTGTTGGTTCGCAAGAACTGGTTATGACAGCGGTTGTACCCCGGAACTCTCACGGGGTGCGACTGTTCCGTTGTTATCGTGCTGCGCCGCCAAGCTTGTGTATTTAAATGACTGGATTTCTGACGATCCCGCGCCGCTTCTCGAACGCGGTCCTGCATCGCAGGCAACGGCGAACGGTAGGTAGCGCGCTCAAGCGCACCGGTTCGATGGTCCGGTCGCAATCGGCACAGATGCCGTAAGTGCCTCTGCCGATACGCTGCAGTGCCAGATCGATCTCACGCAATGCTGCAAGCTCGCGACGCATGGCAATCTCGACGGCGCCCAGCAGATCCGCCACGTCCCGGTCATCCACCTCGGCCATATGGTTAGCAATTAACATCAAAGCCGAATCATCGGAACAATGAAGCTGTTCCCGAATGCGGCTGATCAGATTTTCTCGATCAAGTCGAAGTTCGCGCTCAAGCGCACTTTGATTCAATGACGTGGACGAAGACATTTGGCGGTATCGCTGCTGGGTTTCAGGGGCATTGCGTGGATCCCGCGGCCAGCGTTTTCAAGCGTATCGGATCCAGGACCTCGATCTCACGATTGGAAACTTTCAGCAAGCCGCTCTTTTTGAACCTTGAAAGCAGGCGGCTGATGCTCTCGATTGTCAGCCCGAGGTAGTTGCCGATATCCTCACGCATCATGCGCAATTGGAAATTGCTTGCCGAGTATCCACGGGCCGCATAACGTGCGCCTATATTTACCAGAAAAACCGCCAGCCGCTGCTCAGCGCGCATGCCCCCCAACAGCATCATTGCGTTTTGTTCGCGGGTGATTTCCTGGCTCATCAAGCGATGGAAATGACGCAGCAATGTCGGGATGTCGGCAAACAGTTCTTCCAATTTTGCAAAAGGTATTTCGCATACCTCGCTATCTTCCAGCGCGACAGCGCCGCAATGGTGCCTGTTGGCGCCAATCGCGTCCATTCCAAGCAACTCGCCGGGCATCTGAAAACCGGTGATCTGCTGCTCGCCAGCGGAATTAATCTGGTATGTCTTGAAGTGGCCAACCCGTATTGCGTAGAGCTTGGCAAACGGATCGTTCATGCGATACAGATTCCCGTCCTTCTGGACCCGGCGGCGGCGGACGATGATCTTGTCGAGCCGCTGCATGTCGGATTCTCCCAAGCCAGTCGGCAGACATAGCTTGTGCAAACTGCAGGAAGCGCAATGGTTCGGTTCCGGCGTACACGCTGCAACAGCTTGTGAGGCTACGGAAGGTTCGAATTGAACGACTGTCATCATCCTAGATTCGGTAGTTGGACGGGTGCGAGTGTGCATTTTTCCGGTCCTCTGGCTAGGGTGCAGCGGGGGTTTCGGATCGCATGCGATCCGCCCGCGGAACGGCAGTGGCTTGCAAGCCACTGCGCGCCCTGCAAGGGCGACGACGACGCGGACTGCATTCCGCTAGGAGAAGCAACGCCTGTGGCCCTGTAGGGCAGGAGTGTTCCCTTGCAGGGGAACAC
>CAMLDH010000146.1 GCA_946478765.1 uncultured Oxalobacteraceae bacterium
TTCGGCGTGTGGATCGAATCGAGGCCGGCGCCGATCCAGTTGAACGGACGGAACAAGGTGAAGTTCAAGCCTTCTTCCATGCCGTAACCCCAGATCACGCGGTCCATCAATTGCTTGGCGCACGAGTAGATCCAGCGCGGCTTGTTGATCGGGCCGCAAATCAGCTCGGATTGCTCCGGATCGAATTCCTCGTCGTGGCACATGCCATACACTTCGGACGTCGATGGGAATACCAGGTGCTTCTTGTACTTCGCAGCGGAACGCACGATCGGCAGGTTCGCTTCGAAGTCGAGTTCGAACACGCGCAGTGGCTGCTTTACATAGGTCGACGGCGTGGCAATCGCGACCAGCGGCAGGATCACGTCGCATTTCTTGACGTGATACTCGACCCATTCCTTGTTGATCGTGATGTCGCCTTCGAAAAAATGCATGCGCGATTTGTACGCGTCGTTTTCGAGGATGTCGGTAATGCGGTCCGTCATCATGTCCATGCCGTAGACATGCCAGTCGGTGGTTTCCAGAATGCGCTTGGACAGATGGTGGCCGATGAAACCGTTGACGCCGAGGATGAGGACTTTTTTCATATGAGGTTCTTTTATGGGGAGTTGCTGGCTATGCAGGCGCCGTCCCCCTTGCGGGGGGAGGTTAGGGTGAGGGGGAGTGGGGTCGAGATGCTGCTGCCGTACTCGACCATACTACCCCCGCCCTAGCCCTCCCCCTGTAAGGGGGCGGGAACCTGAGTCGTTATCAGAAATTGTTGTAATTCCATCGGCGAAACGGGCTTCCCATCCGCCAATAACTCGTGAATCAAGAGCGTACGGCCATCGCCGCACACGCCAAAGATGCAATTATCCACTACTGCCAAGCCTGACGGCAAATTCGCTTGTTCCATGCCGGATAAGCGAGCCTTGCCAATAATGAATTTTTTTTCGCCGAGGGTGGTCCATGCACCGGGATAGGGCGGGGCAACCGCCCGGTGCAGGTTGTACACCGCCTGTGCCGGCTGCGACCAGTCGATACGGCCATCTTCCGGTTTGCGCCCGCCAAAGTAGCTGCCTTTGGACACATCGTTCGGCAATTTGGGCGTCTGCCCGGCCAGCATCGCGGGCAAGACATTCCACAACATCTGTTCGGCGGCGACCGTTAATTTACCGAATACCTCGTACGCAGTGTCGTCCGGCAGGATCGGCACCGCGGTTTGCGCGACAATCGCGCCGGCATCGGGTTTGGCTGCCATCTCATGCAGTGTCGCGCCGGTCTCCGTTTCGCCATGCAGTACTGCCCAGTTCACCGGTACCCGGCCGCGGTACTTCGGCAACAGCGACCCATGCATGTTGTACGCGCCGCGCTTGGCAAGCGCCAGCAACGCGACCGGCAGCATGTGACGGTAATAAAAACTGAAGATGAAATCCGGTTGCGCCGCCTGCACCTGCGCGAATAACGCCGGCGATGCCGGATCGGCCGACGTCACGAAGGGAATGCCATGCTCTTTGCAAAGTGCGGCGACCGAGTCGAACCAGATGGCTTCGGCCGGATTGTCTTCATGCGTGACAACCAGCGCAATATCGATGCCGCGCCCCAGCAGCACCTTGATGCAACGTACGCCGACGTTATGATACGCAAAGACGACAGCGCGCATCAGGAGCGGCTCCCTTGCATTTGTGGTGCAGCGGGCGCCTGATCGGACTCTTCCTGCAGAATCGCCTGCACCACATAGCGTGGTCGCCCCCGCACTTGCTGGTAAATCCGTCCGACATATTCGCCGACCAGGCCGATGCCGAACAGGATCACGCCCATCAGGAAGAAGGTGATCGCAAACAGCGTGAACAATCCTTCGACCTCGGCGCCAAACAGGAAGCGCCGCACCAGCAGCAGCACGAACAGTGCCGCCGACGCAAACGACAATCCGATACCCAGCATCGAAAAGAACTGCAGCGGCATCAATGAAAAACCGGTGATCAGATCGAAGTTCAGGCGAATCAGGCTGTACAACGAATATTTCGACTCGCCCGCAGCGCGCTCTTCATGCTCGACGATGATCTCGGTCGGCTTGCGCGAGAATGTATAGGCCAGTGCAGGAACGAAGGTATTGACTTCATTGCACTGATTAATCAGGTCGATCACGTTGCGGCCATACGCGCGCAGCATGTTGCCCTGGTCCGTCATCCGGATATGCGTAATTTTTTCGCGCAGATGGTTCATTATGCGCGATGCGTACGTGCGCCATGCGGAATCCTGCCGGTCACGCCGAATCGAGCCGACGTAGTCGTAGCCTTCACGCATCTTGGCGACCAGGTTGCCGATTTCTTCCGGCGGATTTTGCAGGTCGGCGTCGAGCGTGACGACGATCTCGCCGCGTGTGGCCTGGAAGCCGGCGAGTATCGCCATGTGTTGCCCGTAATTGCCGTTGAATAGCACCACGCGCGTCACATCCGGACGCTGCCGGAACTGATCGGCAAGAATCAGCGCGGTATTGTCGCGGCTGCCGTCATTGACGAATACGATCTCATACGGATACCCAAGCGCATCGAGCGCCGGGTAGAGGCGCGCAAACAGCTTGGCGAGGCCGGCTTCTTCGTTATAAACGGGAATGACGACGGAGAGTTCTGGTTTCATCAAGCGCTGGCCCAATTATTGAAGAACGGATTTTACCGCGGCGACGACGCGTTCGACATCACTGTTCGTCATTGCAGGAAACAGCGGCAGCGTGACGATCTGGCGTCCGACATGTTCGGCGACCGGGAACATGCCTTCCTTGAAGCCGCGTTCGCGATACAGCGTGAACAGGTGGATCGCCGCATAGTGATAACCGATGCCGATATTCTTTTCCATCATCTTCGCCATGAAGTCGGCACGCGTGATGCGGTCCGGCAGCATGAGCTGGAACATGTGCCAATTGGAATTTTCGAAATTGGCAAGCGGCAGCTGCGCGCCGTATCGCGCTTCAAATTCGGTGCCGAAGGTCGCGAAATAATGCTGCGCCAGCTGGTGGCGCTTGTTGTTGAATTCTTCCAAGTGCGCCAATTGGCCGAGGCCGATCGCGGCCGCAATGTCGGTCATGTTGAATTTGCCGCCGAGGACATCGACGTCGATGCCGTCCAGGCCGCTGCGGGTCACGCCTTGCAGACGGTATTTTTCCGCCAGCTTTGCTTCGTCGGCATTGTTCAGCACCAGGCAACCGCCTTCGGAAGTCATGATGTTTTTGTTGACCTGAAAACTGAACGACACGAAATCCCCGAAAGAACCGATACGCCGGCCTTTCCAGGTTGAGCCGATCGCCTGCGCCGCATCTTCGACGATGCGCAGTCTGTATTTTGCTGCGATCTCATACAGCCGATCCATATCGACCGGCAGGCCTGCCATATGCACTGGAATGATCGCCTTGGTGCGCGGCGTGATCGCGGCTTCGACCTTGTCCAGATCGATGTTGCGTGTGGCTGGATCGATATCGGCGAATACCGGTGTGGCGCCGGTTTCAATAATCACATTGGCAGTGGCGACCCAGGAATTCGGCGTGGTAATGACTTCATCGCCGGGACCGACGCCGGCAATGCGCAACGCGATTTCCATCGTGCAGGTGCCTGAATTGAAAGTGCGCACCGGACGGCCGTCGAAATATTCGGATAATTTCGCTTCGAAGGCTTGCACTTTCGGACCGCTGGTGAGCCAGCCCGAGCGCAGTACATCTGCGACAGCGGCAATGGTGGCTTCGTCAATTGTTGGTTTGGTAAAGGGCAGGAAGGCTTGGCTCATGGTTTTCCGGAAATAGATACTGGCAGGGCGGCTTGACGAGCCCGATTGTTGCTGAGGCTATTGGGCATTTTCAATGCGTTACATTGTTTGGGGGCTAATGATACAAGATGCGAGTATCTGGCCCCACTGGATATGTCAGCTGCGAGTCAATAACACCACACCGACAATGATGACGCCGATGGCCAGCAGGCGCTGCGCGGAAACGGCCTCGCCGAGAAAGTACCAGGCGCCGATGGCATTGATCACATAGCCGAGCGATAGCAGCGGATAGGCAATGGTCACGTCGACACGGGACAGGCCGATAATCCATACCAGAACCGAGATCACGTAACAGCTCAATCCGCCAATAATGGGTAATTGTGTTGCAAGTTTCAAGCCGGTTGCAAACCAGTTTTCCGCGGTGAGGTGAATGGCGCCAACGGCATTGGTACCCGCTTTCAGCAGCAATTGCGCAAGGGCATTCAGGCAGATGCCGGTAAAGAGGAAAGCAAAGGTCGCTGCATTCATGGTTCGGTGCTCACAGAAAGGTTATTTTTTTACATCGTTGGTGATGGCGATGCGGCGTGCATCTTTTGTGATCACGCGCATCGGCACGCCACGTTTTTCCAGATCGGCAAATATTTCCGGGCGTGTGATCGCGACCGCTTTCGGACCGTTGATCCATTGCTCGATGAATGCTGCGCGGGTTGGCAACCATAGTTGGGGCTCTTGTTCCAGACCGAATTCGAGTTCATCCGAGTGTTGCACCAAAATCATCGTGCGACGCAAATAGAACGGCAATGTCTGGTCGTAAAGGCCAACCGCATAGAGCTTGGTAGCCGGCGTCAGTTCTGCCTCAATGGCCGGCACCAGTGGCAAACCGGAACGATAGCGGCCTTGCGGCTCGGATCCTAGCATCAATAATTGTCCGCCGATAAAGCCGCTTGCTGCAAGCGCAATGGTGGCGAGAATGGGCAGGTCGCTGCGCTTTTGCCTTGTCCACCAGAGCACGAGCAGGCCGCCTGCCAGCATGATGATGCTCGCTGCAATTACCCACGGCTGCGACGCCTGGTAGTGTGCGATTTCCAGCGGTTCCGAGGTCATTTTCGGAAGCCGCGAGACAAATATCAATCCGGCCGCGCCGACCGCCGCCATCAAGCCGGCGGTGGCGACCCAGGCCGCGCGCGATGCGGTCTGCAAATACACCGCGATCAGCAAGGCCAGCGCGGGAAAAATCGGTAGAATATACGACGGCAATTTGGAGCCGGAAATGCTGAAGAAAAAGAAAATGAAGCCGGCCCAGACCAGCAGCATTTTCTTTGGCTGAAAACCGCTCGTTGCATCCTGTCGGCCCGCCCACAGGCTTTGCACCAGTACGCCCAGCCAAGGCAAGATGCCTAGCACCAGAAGCGGGATAAAGTAATGCCATGGTCCTTCGCGGTGATGGACTTTGCTGGTGAAGCGCTGGAAATGTTCGTGAATGAAAAAGAAATGCGGGAATTCCGGATTTTTCAGCGACACCAGTACGAACCAGGGTGTCGTGATCGCAAAAAAAACCAGCAGGCCCAAACCGGCATGCAGCCGTTTCCAGATCGCCCAGTCGCGTGAAAATGCCGTGTACAGCACCAGCACCGCACCTGGAAGGACCACACCGATCAAGCCCTTGGACATCACCGACAATGCCATTCCAGCCCAGCACACCAGCATCCAGTTGCGTTGTTCACGCGCGGTTGCATCGTTGCGCTGGCCAAGCAATAGTGCGCACAGCGCGACCGTCATCATGCCCGCCAAGCCCATGTCGAGCGTATTGATGTGCCCCAGAGCGGCCCACCAAAAGCTCGATGCCAGCACCAGGCCGGCGGCGAATCCGGTGCGCGTGTTGAATACCCGTCGTCCGGCATAGGCGGTCAACACGATGCCGAATAATCCGCATAGGCCGGTCCACAGCCGCGCTTGCCATTCGCCCAGGCCAAACGCTTCGAATGCCAACGCCGTCATCCATATTTGCAGCGGCGGTTTTTCAAAATATTTGA
The DNA here is from genome assembly GCA_946478765.1 of uncultured Oxalobacteraceae bacterium. Next base: position 5,766 of record CAMLDH010000146.1, read on the forward strand.
TGGCGTTCAAGCGCGGCGTAATCCAGTCGCCGGTTGCAACCATCTCGCGCGCCATTTCGGCATAGCGGCCCTCGTCAGTCGGCACCAGCGTGCGCGCGCCGAGGGTGTAAAACCACACGACGCAGAAAACAATGAATAAACTCCAGATGAAAGGCTTGGATTTGTGCAGGTCGGTCATGATAGTTGCGCGGCGCCGGCAGATGCTTCAAAAATAAGGGCCAGCGCGACCTTGCGGCCTTCTGCCATCAGGATGTTGTAGGTGCGGCAGGCGGCCTGGTTGTCCATGCATTCGACGCCGATGCGACGCGCCGTCAGAGCCGCCGTCAGTTTCGGATGAATAAAGCGCTGGCGCGCGCCGGTGCCGAGGATCACGACATCGGGTGCGGTGGCATCGATTTGGGTGAAATGTTCGGCCGCGAGCGCGTCGAACGATGTCACCGGCCAAACCACGGGGGCTACTTCGGGCAGCACGATCAGGCTGTGGGTGTAGCGTTTCGCGTTGAGTTCGACACCGGATGCATCGTACGCGGTGACAGTCTGATATTGTTGGGTAACGGTAGTGTGGAGCTTCATGGGCTTGCAGGGAGACACGCTTCTAGCGTGAATTTCCGACAATTGGATGAGAAAGAAGCGGCATTGTAGCGTTTTCCGAGCCGAACCGATCGTTATCCATTGATAAAACGGGTTGCTTTCGGCAAAATGGTTCTTTTATCGCGATGCAGCATGGCACTGACGTGTCGCATCAAAAATCCAGAAGGAATGGCAACTGTGCGACCGATTCAGAAATCGAAAAAACTGGCAGACGTTTGCTACGACATCCGCGGTCCGGTGCTGGAAAAAGCACGGCAGATGGAGGAAGAAGGGCACAAGATTATCAAATTGAACATCGGTAACCTGGCCGTGTTCGGTTTCGATGCGCCGGACGAGATCGTGCACGACATGATCATCAATATGCAGAACGCCTCCGGTTATACCGATTCCAAAGGTTTGTTCGCGCCACGCAAATCCATCATGCATTACACGCAGGAAAAGCATATTTCCGGCGTGACCATCGACGATATTTATCTCGGCAATGGCGCATCCGAACTGATCGTGATGAGCATGAATGCGTTGCTCAATACCGGCGATGAAGTGCTGGTGCCGGCGCCCGATTATCCGTTGTGGACTGCCGCCGTCAGCCTGTCCGGCGGCAAACCGGTGCATTACGTGTGCGACGAACAGTCGGACTGGATGCCGGATATCGACGACATCAAGAAAAAAATCAATGCGAATACCAAGGCGATCGTCGTCATCAATCCGAACAATCCGACCGGCGCCCTGTATCCGACCGAGCTGTTGCAGCAAATTGTCGAAGTCGCACGTCAGCACCAGTTGATCGTGTTCGCCGACGAGATTTACGACAAGGTGTTGTACGACGGCCATACCCATACGTCGCTGGCGTCGCTGGCGGATGACGTACTGTTCATCACCTTCAATGGGCTGTCGAAAAATTATCGTTCCTGTGGCTATCGTGCCGGCTGGATGGTGGTGTCCGGCGAGAAGACGCATGCGAAGGATTACATCGAAGGCTTGAACATGCTGACCTCGATGCGTCTGTGCGCGAATGCGCCGGGACAGTATGCGATCCAGACCGCGCTGGGTGGTTATCAGAGCATCAACGACCTGGTCGGTCCCGGCGGGCGCTTGTTCAAGCAACGCGATCTCGCGCACAAGCTGTTGATCGATATTCCTGGCGTTACCTGCGTCAAGCCGAAGTCTGCGCTGTACATGTTCCCGCGCCTCGACCCGAAGATGTATCCGATTGCCGACGATCAGCAATTTGCCTATGAGTTGTTGGCCGAGGAACGGGTGCTGATCGTGCAGGGCACCGGCTTCAATTGCCCGGGCACCGACCATTTCCGTGTCGTATTCTTGCCGAACACGGATGACCTGACCGAATCGATGGGACGGATTGCCCGTTTCCTGGAAGGTTATCGCCGACGCCACGGTACGGCATAATTACAATCTCAATACAATCTCAGGGTCTTGTTTCCGCCCTTTCAAAAGAAGGGTCGGAAATTGCAGGAATTCCGCGTAACGTGCGCCGCCTGCCTGAAGATTGCGCCTACCAGCGCAATGTGTATGCGAAGGAGATGAAACATTGATAATGCGAAATTCGTTGGCGCATTTTCCACTCAAGCTCCCGCCTGCCGCGGGGAATCAAGATGCAACACACTTTTAAAAGATATTACGCGCTATGAAACCCATCAAAGTAGGCTTGCTCGGCATCGGAACCGTCGGTTCCGGCACATTCAACGTACTGAAACGCAATCAGGAAGAAATTACCCGGCGTGCGGGCCGCGCGATTCAGATTACGATGGTGGCCGATCTGAATACCGAGCGGGCCAAGGAGTTGACGAATGGCGAATGTGAAATCGTCAACGATGCCAACCTGGTGGTAAATCATCCCGATATCGATATCGTGATCGAGTTGATCGGCGGCTACGGCATTGCGAAAGACCTGGTGATGAAAGCAATCGCCAACGGCAAGCATGTCGTCACCGCCAACAAGGCACTGCTGGCGACGCACGGCACCGAGATTTTCAAGGCAGCGCAGGAAAAAGGCGTGATGGTCACGTTCGAGGCGGCCGTCGCCGGCGGCATCCCGATCATCAAGGCCTTGCGCGAAGGCCTGACCGCAAACCGCATTCAATGGATCGCCGGCATCATCAACGGCACCACCAATTTCATCCTGTCCGAAATGCGCGACAAGGGGCTCGATTTCGGCGTCGTGCTGAAGGAAGCGCAGCGGCTCGGCTATGCGGAAGCGGATCCGACCTTCGACATCGAAGGCGTGGACGCGGCGCACA
>CAMLDH010000147.1 GCA_946478765.1 uncultured Oxalobacteraceae bacterium
GCTGGTCTGCTGCTGCCGGCGCATTGCGCGCAGCCGGAGCGGCCTGCGGCGCCTGCGGTTGCGCAACCGTGGGCGGAGGCGTGGCCGGTTCTGCCGGTTTGACGCTTGCCAGCTTGTCTTTGGCGACAGGCGCATAGCGTCCATTCGGATATTTATTGAGATACGTCTCGTAGGCGGGCGTCTCGTTGAGCGACATTGCCATTTTCCATAGATCTTCTTCCGCCGACGCCAGCGCAGGCTCTGGTGCTGCGGCCGGAGGCGCCGCTTCACTCGGCGCGGTCGTGGGCTTTGCCGTTTGCGGCGGGGGGGATGGCTGCGCGCCGGGCGGTGTGGTCATCGCGGTTTCGGGCTGCTCGCGTTTCAACTTGCGTTTGGCAACCGAGGCGTGGCGTCCTTTCGGATATTCCTTGAGATAGTTTTCGTATGCGCTCGCCTTATCCGACCTGCTGGCTAGTTGCCACAACTCGCTCTCGGATGGCGGACGAGGCGCAGGGGGGGCACTTTGCGCGCCGCTCGGCGGCGGATTGTCTGTGCCGGTCATCCGGGGCGCGGGCGTCGCGATCGGCGCTTCTACGGCAGGCGGCGCGGTAGGCGGCGGCACCGAAGACACTGCCGGTGCTGTTGCGACTGCCTGATCTGCCGGCTCCTGATCCGGTACTTCGCTGGCGCCGGATGAATCCGGCGCCGGCTTGCCGCCGGAGGCAATTACCGGTTGTCCCGGCGATCCGCTCAAGAAACGATTCGCTTCCCAGTACACGCCTGCCGCGACGCCGGTAAAAAGTAGAAGCCCCAGCACAATCCATGCCGCCTTGCGACGCTTTGGCGTGCTTAGCATGTTTAGCGTGCTTGGCGTGCTTGGCGTGCTTTCGCCCGATTTGCCCATTCCCCGCGTTTTTTTAGTATTGCTATCCGGCGGTCCGCCCGATTGTGCTTGCGGTTGTACGTTGGGTTTTGCCTCTGCCATGGGGACTGTCGGCACACCTCTGGCGGACCGCTGCACAGTCGGGCGCGGCAGGGTTCGCGGCACTGTATCCATGATGCCGAGCGCGCGGCGCAACTCGTCGATCGAGCGGAAGCGATTTTCAGGCTTCACTGCGAGCGCCTTGTCCAGTACCGCAAGGAATGAATCGCTGTACCGCCCTTTGCCCGCTTCGCGTGCCGGCACCAGTTCATCGTGCACCATGCGGGCGACCGCAGGCGGCGGCGCCTTGCTGGTAATCAGGTAATACACGACCGCGGCGAGCGCGTAAATATCGGTCCATGCGCCTTGGCGCAGGTTGGCAATATCGGCATACTGTTCGATCGGCGCAAATCCCGGCTTCAGGATTACCGTCAGGCATTGCGTCAGGTCGCCGATCACGCGGCGCGCGGCGCCGAAATCGAGCAGCAGCGGGCGGCCGTCCTTGAGCAACAGAATATTGTCGGGCGCGATATCGCGGTGCAGACAATGCACGCGATGGATGGTGTCGATTGCGTCGAATAAATCGCCCAACAGCAATCTGATCCAAGGCTCGGTCGGCAGGATTCGATGTTCGTGCAATGCCTGCTTGAGCGTAACACCCTCATAGAAAGGCATCGCCATGTAGGCGGTGCCGTTTCCTTCCCAGAAACGATGCACCTTGACCAGCGCCGGCGAATCGAATTGCGCCAGCATGCGCGCTTCGTTGATGAAACTTTTCAGGCCGGCGGTGAAGGTGCCGGCATTGTGTTGCGACCGCACGGTCACCGCCATCTTGGTCGTACGCGTCGCCAACCCGGACGGCATGTATTCCTTCAGCGCCACATGCCGTTCCAGCGAATGATCGTACGCCAGGTACACGATGCCGAATCCGCCTTCGCCTATCAAGTCCACGATTTCGAATTCGCCCAGATGCGTCCCGATCGGCAGGACATTCATGTCGTGCTCCGGGGCATCGGTCGGCGCCGGCCTGAACGGCATTCTCCGGGTACGCATCACGGTTTTTTCATTGTCGTCGTTCATCATAGAAATCTGCAGAGTCCGTAGACTCCGACGCGCCAAATCGCAAAAAGTGTCCGTTAATGTTGGCTTTTTAGGCCGTCGTCATGACGAGCATCTTTAGTGCCAGGTATTCATTGACGGAAATCACCTTAAGTAATTTAACTGGCCTCGTGCGGCATCGCATGACTAGCCAATAGCTGTCCGAATGCATCGGCAGTAAGCGGATGGCTAAAGTAATTCCCTTGGATTTCGTCACATTGTTCATGGCGCAAAAAATCGAGCTGATCTTGGTTTTCGACGCCTTCGGCAATGACTTTCAATTTCAAGGCGTGCGCCAAAGTGATGATGGAGGTGGTGATCGCAGCCTTTTCCGGGTTTGCTGTGATATCCCGCACAAACGATTGGTCGATTTTCAGCTTATCGATGGGAAAGCTCTGCAAGCAGCTCAAGCAGGAGTAGCCGGTGCCAAAATCGTCAAGCGAGAGTTTCAGACCCAGGCTATGAAGCTCGCGCATGATGGCTACGGCTTCATCAGGGTTGGCCATGAGCATGCTTTCGGTGACTTCGACTTCCAGGCACTGCGGTTCGATGCCGGCTTTCTGCAAAATACCCGCAATGAGGGGTACAAGGTTCTTCTGGAGAAATTGCCGCGCGGAGAAATTGACGGCGATTCGTATCGGCGACAAGCCGACGCTTTGCCAAGCTTTGATTTGGGCACAGACGATTTCGAGGATCCAGGTTCCGATCGGAACGATCAAGCCGGTTTCTTCAGCCAGTGGAATGAATAAGGTGGGCGAGACCAAGCCGGACTCAGGGCGTTGCCAGCGTATCAGCGCTTCCGCGCCAGCGAGCTGCCCCGTAGCGAGATTCAGCTTGGGTTGATAGTGGATTAGAAATTCTTCTCTCTGGAGGGCATGCCGCAGCCGGGTTTCCAATTTAACGTACTCCATTGCCCGTTCATGCATTTCCCGGGCATAGAATTGGAACCCGTTGCGTCCCCTGGCTTTGGCGCGGTACATCGCGATATCGGCATTTTTCAACAGGTTGTCGCCATCGTCGCCATCCTTGGGGTAGAGACTGATGCCGATGCTGACGGTAACGTAGAGTTCGTGTTCCTGATACATCATCGGCTTGGCGATTTCATCGAGAATGCGGGTGGCGATGTGAAGCACGTCGTCCGCGTTGTCAATCTCAGTGATGATCAGCGCAAATTCGTCCCCGCCGAATCGCGAAACGGTATCGCTTTTCTTGACGCAACGGGTGAGATGTGCCGCGATGATTTGCAGCAGCGCATCGCCGGAAGCGTGGCCGAAACTGTCGTTGATCAATTTGAAGCGGTCGAGATCGAGCAGCATGATAGCCATCTGCCGATCGAAGCGATGCGCATGCGCGATTCCCTGGCTTGCGCGGTCGGTAAATAGGAGACGATTGGCCAGTCCAGTCAGGGCATCGTGCTGGGCTTGGTATTCCAGCTGTTCCTGATTGCCCTTGACTTTGGTGATGTCGTTTTGCACGCCGATGAAATGGGTGACCTTGCCCGCTTTGTCGCGTACCGGCGCCACGAACAATTCATTCCAGAACAGGCTGCCGTCCTTACGGTAGTTGCGGATGATGGCATGGCCTTCGCGCTGCTCACGCACGGCAGCGCGGATGCTTTCGAGACCGGGTTGATCGTTGTCCCGTCCCTGCAAAAAGCGGCAATTGCGTCCGATCGTCTCGCCGCGCGAATAGCCGGTGATTCTTTCAAAGGCCGGGTTGACGTATTCGATCGGATTGTCCTCCTTGGCGCAATCGGTGATGACGATAGCGTTGACGCTGGCTTCGATGGCACGGTTGCGCAGCAGCAGGATTTCCTCGGACTTTCGGCGTTCGGTAATGTCTTCGTTGACCACGATCGCACCGGCGATCTGCTGGGCGGGGGAGCGCAGGGGTACGACGGAGTTGAGGATGGTCTTCCGGGTGCCGCCGCATTCGATGTCGATCATTTCGTTGAGCGAGGTATCGCCATGCTTAAGCGCGCGCGCCAGGGCGCATTTTTCCGGGTTGACGCGTTCGCCGGTATCAGAGTACCGGCCCTGATATCGGTTGTATTGTTCGAGCCCGGCGTAAAAGGTGCCGCCCCAGATCGTCTGCCCGGCAGGGTTGCCCAGAACGATATGGCCCTGCTTGTCGGCCACCCAGACGCCCACCGGCAGGGTGTCGAGTATTTTTCGCAGCATGGCCTCGTTTTGCCGGATGGTCTCTTCGGCCCGCACGCGCACGGAGATTTCCTGGGTCAAAGCCCCGGTTCGTTGCTGGACCAGAGTTTCCAGATGTTGATGCAAACGGGCGCGTTCCAATGCAATGGCGACCTGATGGCCGACGCCGAACAGGGTTTTCAGCTCTTCGTCGCTGAATTCTTCCTCGCCGACCAGGTTCATAATGCCCAAGGTCCGTTCACCAAGCCAAAGGGGAATGCTCGCATGGGACAGCGGAAGGCCGGTCAGCGTAGCTGCCTTTTTCAGGCATTCGCATTCGCGGATGTTGACGGCGTGGCCGAACTCGCCGGACAGCAGTCGGCGGCGGCATTGGCAGTCTCCCATGCCGCCGATGCATTGTTCGCTTAAGGCGGGCAGGCCGTAGCTCGCCAGCATCTGGAAATCCCGATCGCCATTCTTGATCTCGATCCATCCGGCCTGAACGCCTGGTAGTTCCTGCACGCGCTGCAATACCTTGTTGCCGACTTCGGGTTCAGTGCGGGCGGCGTTGAGATCGACGGCGAGATGGTAAAGGCCATTGAGCGATTGATTGGAGTGGGCAAGTTCTTTCTGCCGGATCTGCAATTCTTTGTTCATGTGCATGGCTTCTTCGTAGATCGAGATCAGGAGATCGACCATTTGCTGCCGTTCCGCAGTGATGAAATAGTGTTGCCCTCCCCGATAGATTTCCGCGTCCATTGGCATTTTCTGGGTTTTGCGCAGCTTGCGGCTGGCAAGAATATATTTGATGCGCGAAAGCAGGGAGTCTTCGTCATAGGGCTTGCGGATGAAATTGTCGGCGCCGCATTGCAAACTTTTCATGACATCGTGCGCGCTGGATAGCGATGTCAGCAGGATGACTGGAATGTCCTTGAGGGTTTCGTCGGATTTGATGGCTTCGCATAGTTCATAGCCATCCATGACAGGCATGATAATGTCGCTGATGACGATATCCGGCACTTGGTTGCGAATGGCTGCGAGTCCTTCCGGGCCGTTGTTGGCGACCGTCACCTGGAAGCCGTTTTCTTCAAGAAGATAGTGAAGTTGTTCCGCCTGGGTCAGGCTATCTTCGACCACCAGGATGCGGGTATTGCTGAATTCTTGGGCACTCATGGGCATGTTCCTTTTGAGTCATTCACCTGATGGGGATGGGTGACGACTTCTCGAATAGTGGCGGCGATCTGCTCCGGCGGCAGGACGTAGGTGGCCGCCTGGAGCCTGACGGCTTCTCCCGGCATGCCGAACACGATGCTGGTCGATTCGTTTTGGGCGATAGTCACCGCGCCTTTTTCCCGCATCAGCCGCAGTTCCGCCGCGCCGTCGCTTCCCATGCCGGTCAAGAGCACGCCTATGGCTTCGTTGCGAAAGATTTCCGCCGCCGCACGAAACAAGTAAGAGACGGAAGGGCGATGGCCGTTCCAGGCCGGGTCCTGGGTCAAGACGATTTTGCCGCCTGGTCCGATTCCCATCTGGCCGCCGCCTGGAGCGACATATGCCTTGCCTGCTTGCAAGGCTTCGCCATGGACGGCCAGCCTGACATCGAGGCAAGCGGTATGGCGTAGCCATTCCACGAAGCCGGGGATGAATTCGGACACCATGTGTTGCACGATCATCACCGGCGCCGGGAACCCGGGCGGCAATTCGTTCAAGATAGTACGGATCACCAGCGGCCCGCCGGTCGAGGCGCCGATAGCGACGAGCTTGATGCCTTCCGCCGCCGGTTTGACGGCAATCGCCGGCGCCATTTCGCCTGCCGGCGCCGATTTTCTGGCGGCAGGCCAGCGCCGGACCACCTTGACCTCCGCCATCAGCTTGACGGTTTTGACGAGCTCTCTGGCTGTCGCTTCGGAGTCGGCATGACCGATGCCGCTTGGCCGCGGCTGAAATGCCAAGGCTCCCGCTTCCAGAGCGCGGAAGGTGGTGGCGACTTCATCGGCCTGCATGGCGCCGCTGATGACCACGATCGGCACCGGATGGGTTTCCATGATCCGGCGCGTGGCCTCGAATCCGTCCATATGCGGCATGTGGATGTCCATGGTCACGACGTCGGGATGCAGGCGCGGTACGGCCTGGCAGGCTTCTATTCCATTGCTGGCTGTGCCGACCACTTCCAACTCAGGATCGGAACTCAGGATGTAGATCAGATAATCCCGCACAACGGGAGAGTCTTCGACGATCAGTATCTTGATCATGGCCGATCAAACCAGACCGCGCATCACTTCGATCAGCTTGCTCTGGTCGAAGCTGCTTTTCACAATGTAGGCATTCGCACCGACATCGATGCCGCGTTCCCGGTCCTCGCGCGATTCGAGCGCCGTCACCAGCACCACGGGCAACTCGGCCAGCTTGCGGTCGGCGCGGATGCGGGCGGTCAGATCGAAGCCGTTCATGCGCGGCATGTCGACGTCGGACACGACGAGATCGCAGGGCGCGGTTTTCAGCGTAGTTAGCGCTTCGATCCCGTCAACGGCAGTCCTGACGATCCAGCCGCTCGCTTCCAGTATGTTTTTGAGCAGCATGCGGGTGGTGATCGAATCCTCCACCACCAGGACGGACCGGCGTTCCCTGGGGACAATCCGTGCGGCGGCAGGCGCCGGACCGGTCTTGCTGGCCGATTGCATCAAATCGGCCACATTCAGAACCGGGGTCAGCTGGCCGTCGCCAAGCATGGTTGCGCCGGCGATATTGGCCACCCTCGCCAGTTGCGAACCGAGGCTTTTGACCAGGAATTCCTGCTCGGACACGATGCGGTCGACGGCAAATCCGATCCGGATATCCGCATAGCGCAGCAAGACGACGAATAGGAGACCGCTTTGCTCGGCGGCGGACGGCTTGCGCGCCAGCTTGAGCACATCGTCCAAGCGGACTAGCGCGACGGCTTTTTGGTCAAGTTCGATGGTTTCGCGGTTTTCGACAGTCTTGATGTGCTCGCGCTTGATCCGAAGCACCCGTTCGACGTGAAGGGAAGGGCAAATAAACGAGCGCTCGCCCGTTTGCACCAGCACGCCACGGAAAGTCGCCAACGCAAGCGGCAGCACGATGCGTAAGGTGATCCCGGCGTTGCGCCGGGTTTCGACGCTGATCTGGCCGCCCAGCCTTTCGGTTTTCTCGCGCAAAATGGCGAGCCCCAGCCCCCGTCCCGAGATCTCGGTGATGATGGGACTCGTCGTCAGGCCGGATTCGAAGATGAGCGCCGCCGCGGCTTGTTCATCCAGCGCTTGCGCGTTTTCGGGTGCAAGCAGGCCGTGCTTGACCACGGCGGCTTTCACCTTGTCAAGGTCGATGCCGGCGCCGTCATCGGCGACGATAATTTCCACTTTGCTGCCGCCTTTCTGTGAAATGGCGATGCTGATGCGGCCGACGGCCTGCTTGTTTGTCTGGGTGCGCACTTGCGGCGCTTCGATGCCATGGTCGATGCAATTGCGGATGGCATGGATCAGCGGATCTTTCATCTCCTCCAGGATGCGTCGGTCGACTTCGATGTCGGCGCCGTGAATGACAAGCTCGGCCTGTTTGCCCTGGTCGCGCGCCAAGGTGCGCACCAGCATGGGAAACAGGTCGAGGAGGGAGGAAAACGACTGCATTGCGGCTTTCTTGCTCTCGTCGAGCAGATGATCGACCATGTGCGACAGCACATGTTGGTGGCGGGCGGCAGTGTGCGTAAGCTGGCTTAGATGGTTGTCGAATTTGGAAAGAAAGCTTCGCTGTTCGTCTGCAAGTCCTCCCGCATCGTTAGCGGGAAGGTGCGCCGGACGTGTCGAATGCAGGCGGCCCGATTTCTTTTTCCACATCCGCATGGCGCTCTGAACTGCTCGCAGGTCGGCGGCCAACTGCACGGCGGCGAATTTGGCGGACACGAGTTCTTCGGCTTGCAAGAGAATGGCATCCAGCTTGCCGGTGGCGATGCGGATCGTATCGGTAGCGGCCGGTCTTTCGGCAGACATGGCGATTTTTCCCTGTGCCGGTGCTGCGGGTGCTGGCGTTTCCGGCGGTGCTGCGGGCGCGGACCGCTCGCTCTTCAACGCGCTTTCCAGATGCCGCACCAGTCTCAGGATAAGCGGTCGCGCTTCATCGCTTTGGCCGAAGTCGGCAGCGGAATAAAGCTTTTCCAGTCCGCTGATGGCGTGATTGAGCGCATCCAGCAAGGAAGGAGAGATGGCAGCTTCCCCGTGCTTTAGGGCAGCCAATACGCTTTCCATGGACTGGCACGTGGTTTCGATCGATGAAACGTTGACGGCGCGCGCCGCCCCCTTGAGACTGTGCGCTTCCCGGAAAACGGTTTCGACGATTGCTTGGCATTTTTGCGGCGTATCGGCTTTTTCCAGCTCAAGAAGGCCCGACGACATCGCCTTCAGATGCTCGGCCGCTTCGATTCGGAAGGTCTCCAGCAACCGTTTCCGGAATGCTTCC
>CAMLDH010000148.1 GCA_946478765.1 uncultured Oxalobacteraceae bacterium
GGCCATTCTTTTGACTGATAGGTTTATTCATGACACTCACTTTTTCCATCATTACCTGCACCTGGAACAGCGAGCCGTATCTGGCCGAATCCATCGCTTCCGTGCTGGCGCAGGATTATCCCAACATCGAGTATATCTTTGTGGATGGCGGCTCTACCGACGGCACCCTGGAACGAATAAAATCATTGCAGCGTCCTTATCGTTTGCTGGAAAACGTCCGTGGCGGCATCAGCCGGGCAATGAACGAAGGCTTGCGGATCGCTACCGGCGACGTCATCGCGCATCTGCACTCTGACGACTACTACCTGCACCCGAACGTGCTGTCGAAGGTTGCGAAAGAATTTGAATCAAGCGGCTGCGGCTGGCTGTTCGGACGCACCATGCGCGATCGGGCAGGCATCTTGCACTCAGAAGGATTCATAGCGCCCCGCTACAGCTACGCCCGGCTGTTGCGACGCAATTTCATTCCGCACCCGCCGGCCTTCGTTCGCAGAGAGTTGATGCAGCGTGCCGGCGGCTTTGACACCAATCTGGTTTATGCAATGGACTACGATCTCTGGCTCAAGCTCGGACGCTTGAGCGCGCCATTGCAGCTTGACGAGCCGCTGGCGGCATTCCGCGAACATCAGGGCAGCCTGTCCACCCGAAACTACCTTCCAGCCATGGAGGAAGATTTCCGGGTGCGCCTGTCCCATGTCAGTAAAAATCCGCTCACGCGCGCAATGCATTACGCCCGCTATTTTGTAAGACATCAAAGGGCGCTGCGGGAAATACGGGAAGGAGCAAAGGGATGAACGCGCCGACCGTATCACTGATCGTGGCGACCGTCGGCCGCACCGCGGAACTGGACCAGCTGTTCGACTCGTTGGCGGTGCAGACATTCAAGGATTTTGAGGTCATCGTGGTCGACCAGAATGGCGACGACCGGCTCTTGCCGCATTTGATGCGCGCACGCTCGCTCGGCCTGACCGTCACGCATGTGCGGCATCAGCGCGCCAACCTGTCGGCGGCACGCAATGCCGGAATCGCCATTGCCAAGGGCGAATGGATCGGACTTCCCGACGACGATTGCTGGTATGACCCGGCGCTTCTGGCGCATTTGGAAAAACGCTTTCGCTGCACCGATCCGCTATCCGGCGCCGCCGTGCGATGGGTAGAGGCCGGGGATCCGCCCATGACCGCGCCGGCGCTTACCTGGGCTCGTTCACGCGTGTTTCGTGATATTCCGGTTGCTTCCTTCATGCTCTTTTTTCATCGCAAGCTATTCGATGAAATTGGCGGCTTTGACTGCCAGCTTGGTGTCGGATTATGGTTTGGCGCCGCCGAAGAAACCGACCTGGTCCTGCGCGCGCTCCGTAAAGGGGCCTTGCTGACCTACGAACCGTCGGCGCAAGTGCATCATCCCGTGAAGAAGCCGCCGCCGAGCCGCGAAACACGCCTGGCTATCCGGCACAGAGCACGGGGCACCGGCGCGCTCTATGTAAAACATGATCTGCCGCTATGGGTCATCGCGCGTGGTCTTGGCGCACCGGTACTGCGTCCTCTGCTAAAAGGGGCGCTCGGATCGGAACTCGCCTATGGCTTTGCAGTAACGCTTGGCCGTCTCGAAGGATTGATGGAATGGAATCGACATCGCCAATAGAAATATTGGTGGGCTCGCAAACTTTGGGATTTATTAAAAGCCAGCGTATGGCCAGCCGGCAGTCAGAAAGAAAGCGTCAAAAGAGCTGCATCATTGCAGGATCGTAGGATGGGTAGAGCGCAGCAAAACCCATCAATCGACGGTAGCCATAGCGCTGATGGGTTTCGCTGCGCTCTACCCATCCTACGGAGCTTAAGCGGGCGTATGACCAGGCTCCGGCAGTCAAAAAGAAAGCGTCAAAAGAGCTGCATCATTGCAGTCTGATCTGGTTGTTTCCATATTATTTTTTTGGTTTTGCAGCACAAAGTGAATTGCCTGCGCTGTATCGCTCTGCACGCAGCAAGTGCAAGGCGCAAAGCATGAAAGTAGGATGGGCGCGACGTGCAACGGGAGCGCAGCGCAACCCATCAGCGTCATCAAATGAAGCGTGTGCAGCAGAACTGCCGATCATGATTACGCCGGCTACCGGGATAACCGGAGAGCGGGCACTTGATAAGGAGAATGAATTCGTGCGTGATCTCGATGAAAATCTGTGCAGCGAACCTGCTGCGATGCTGCTGGCCCGCCCCGATCTTTACCAATATTTTTCCAAACGCAGTCATGAAATCGCAGGCAACTATACGTTCGACCAGACTGCTGCGGGATTCGTGAATGCCTGTCGCCGGGCTTTATCGATACAAGCAGAAGAAAAGAATGCAGTACGCGGTTCGCGGAAACCCCGTGTTGTCATTGTGGAGCGGCAGCTTCTGCAATACCGCGTGGCTGCCTATGAACGGCTGCGCACGCTTCTCGACAAGGAAGGCATCGATCTGCAATTGCTCATAGGGGAAGGAACGCCCGACGAAGTAAAGAAAAAAAATCAAACTTCGCTTGACTGGGCAATTCGCCTGCCAACGCATTACCTGTTTGGGGGAAATCTATGCTGGCAGCCATTTGGATCTCATGCGCGCGATGCGGATCTGGTGATTGTGATGCATGAGAATAAATTGATCTACAACTTGTGGTTGCTCTTCTTCGGCAGACCACGTCGTCTCGCCTTCTGGGGACATGGGCGCAATATGCAGTCGAGCCGGCCAAACGGATGGAAAGAACGATTCAAGCGCTGGACCGTCAACAAGGTCGACTGGTGGTTTGCCTATACGGAAAGCAGCGCCATGCTGGTGAATAGCGCCGGCTTTCCGCGCGAGCACATTACCGTTGTTGAAAACGCCGTCGACACGGCCGAGATGACGGCGCTTTGCAACGATATCAGCACTGCAGACTGCCGAGCCATGCATGAAAATCTGGGGTTGGGAACCGGCCCCATCGGCCTGTATCTGGGATCGCTATATCGAGAGAAGCGTCTGACATTTCTGCTCGATGCGGCACAGCGTATTCGCAAGTATGTCCCGGATTTCCAATTGCTTGTCGTGGGAGCAGGGCCGGACCAAACGCTCATTGAAGCGGCGGAAAGGCGGTATCCATGGATACATTATCTCGGACCGTTGCAAGACCGGGAGAAAGCAAAGGCCTTGGTGATCGCCGATGTCATCCTCAATCCGGGATTGGTAGGACTCGGCATTCTGGACTCATTCGTCAGCGGCACGCCGATGTTCACAACGGATTGCGGTCTGCATTCTCCGGAGATTTCCTATCTCGTATCGGGGGAAAATGGCGTAATGACTGCCAACGATCTCGATGCCTATACCAACGAGATCATTGCAGTGCTGTCCGATCCGAGTGCGATTGAAAAACTTCAAGAGGGCGCGCGATCCACGGCACTCCGTTATACAGTTGAAAATATGGCGGAGCGTTTGACCAGCGGCATCCGTGCCTGCCTGTCCACGCCGCGCAATCGATCTTATCCGACCAAAACGCAGACTGACATGCAATCCGATCTACACAGGAAAAATTAACCAAAGATCTTCCCGGATTCTTCTTCATCGATAGCGGCGTACGCGGATGAGCTACTTTGGATATAACGCAAGGCCGGAAATCGGGCCTCGCGTTACGCTCTGGCTTTACATTCACTTATGCGCCACAGAATGAAAATAGCGCACAACCAGAAATAACTATGCGCCATGACATCGTGGAAGCATGCCTGTCGAAATAAGGGGAAGAAAAAAGCATGGGCGCCATATTTTCGTGTTCTTTGGATGACGGACATCCGTCAGATATGAAAGCGATTGGGTTGTTAAGAAAAAATGGCGTCACCGCCACGTTTTATATTCCAATAAAAAATCATGAAGGCAGGCAGGTAGTATCGAAATCGGAAATCAGAGAGATTGGCAATGAATTTGAAATCGGGTCGCATACGTATGACCACCGTTTTCTGAAAAGCCTTGGCATCAAAGAGGCGCAGTATCAGGTAATCGAAGGTAAAAACCGACTGGAAGACATGCTTGGACGACAGGTCGCCGGGTTTTGCTACCCTGGCGGAAAATATCGACCGGAGCATGCCGATCTTGTTCAATCTGCCGGTTTCCGATACGCACGAACGACAATGAATCTATGCTTTGACACGGGAGAACAGCCGTTTGAAATGCCAACCACTTTCCAGTTTTACCCACACGGCAGAGACGTCTATTTACGCAATTTCGTCAAGGGCGGAAATTGGTTGACGCGGCAATCCGGATTGAGGCTCGCGCTGAAGCACGAAAACTGGATCAATCGCCTGTATGCCCTCTTTGATTACGCAACTCAACATGATGGCGTCTTTCATTTATGGGGACACTCCAAGGATATCGACGAATTGAATGCGTGGCAGGAGTTCGATCGATTTCTCGCTTATGTGGCAAAGAAGGTAGCCGTCAAAGACCGGCTCAATAACGAGCAACTGGCAGTCCGGGGTTTCTGGTCCTGATCGATGATGAAAATTCTGATTGCCCACAATGCCTATCAGCAAAGTGGAGGAGAAGATGCTGTCGTCAATGCCGAAATTGCGCTTCTCCGGCGCTACGGCCACGACGTCGAGGTATATCGGCGGCACAACGATGAGCTCAAAAGCATGCCCAAAGCGGTAGCAGCCGCATCCACAATCTGGTCACTGCGCGCCGCCGGCGAGCTGGAAAGATTATGCGAGATGTTTGAACCCGACCTGATCCATGCGCACAATACCTTTCCACTAATTTCCCCTTCCTTTAGCTGGATGGCGAAACGCAAGAACATACCCGTCGTCCAGACCTTGCATAATTTTCGACTCCTTTGTCCGCAAGCGACGTTCTTGCGCAACGGCCAGGTATGCGAAGACTGCCTTGGCAAACTCCCCTGGCGTGCAGTGACACGAAAATGCTATCGCGATTCAAGCCTGCAATCGGCAGTCGCGGTCGGCATGCTGGCTATGCACAGAGGTATCGGCACTTACCGCGATCACATAACGCACTATATTGCGCTGAACGCCTTTTGCCGGAATAAATTTATTGAAGGCGGCTTGCCGGCCGACCGGATTCGCATCAAACCCAACTTCGTTGCATCTCCCGCAACACCTGTTTGGGAACATCGCCAAGGCAGTGTCTTCATAGGACGGTTGTCGCCTGAAAAAGGCCTGACTGTACTCATCGATGCGATGCGGAAATTGAATAGCGCATCCACCCAGGTTGTTGGAAGCGGGCCGCTTGAAACTCTGGTCCGGCAAGCATTTCGAAGCAATTACCTTGGGTTCCGATCGCATGCGCAAGTTCTGGAGTTGCTGCATGCCGTTCAATTCCTGATCGCGCCCAGTACGTGTTACGAGACATTCGGTCTGGCATTGGTGGAAGCCTTCGCTTGCGGCACGCCGGTAATCGCGAGCCGTCATGGCGCCTTTGCCGAACTGGTGAAGGATGGGGTTACCGGACTGCTGTTCAATCCGGGTGATGCAAGCGACCTTGCGAAAAAGATGGCATGGGCCGAGTCGCATCCCGAAAAAATGCTGAAAATGGGCCAGGCTGCCCGTGCCGAATACGAAGCAAAGTACACCCCTCAACGCAACTACAAGACGCTGATCGAGATATATGAAGATGCAATTGGAAAAGCGCACGGGGAATGCCAGCTCGCGTAGCGGCCAGGCAGTGCTTGAGGCGCACATCGATGCGCTGTCCTGGGACGACGCAATTGGGCGGATTGTGGCATCAGGGTCGGCCCATGAATCTCGTTACGTGTGTATCTGCAATGTCCACTCGGTGGTGACCGCCACGCGCGACCCGGAATTCCTCAGAATAATCAACAACGCCGATATGGCGACACCAGATGGCGCCCCTATTGCATGGGCGCTGCGCAAGCTCGGCTTTCCCTCGCAAGAGCGGATTAACGGACCGGACCTGATGTGGAAATATCTCGCTGAGGCGCAACGCCTTCACCATACCGTCTTCTTCTACGGAAGCACGGACACGACGTTGAGCAGGCTGCTCGCATCGATCGGGAAGCAGTTTCCCCGCTTGCATGTAGGCGGCGCGCATGCCCCGCCTTTTCGGGCCCTTACGCCGGAAGAAGATACGGCTGAAATCGACATGATCAATCGTTCCGGTGCACATGTCGTATTCGTCGGCCTCGGATGCCCGAAACAGGAAAAGTGGATGGCTGCACATCGAGGCCGGATAAATGCCGTCATGATCGGCGTAGGCGCGGCGTTCGATTATCATTCGGGCAGCGCCAGGCGGGCGCCGATCTGGTGGCAACGCAACGGCTTGGAATGGCTCTACCGGCTGGCGTCGGAACCGCGTCGCTTAATGAAGCGCTACCTGGTTACCAACACGCTGTTTATTCTCGGGTTTTCAAGACAACTCATCAGTCGAAAGATTTTGAATAGATAAGGAACGTGCGCCAAGGCGGCAGAACCGCACTTTGCGCACCTTCAGAATCAAGCATGGCCCGAACGAGTGAAGTGGTTTGAACCTTTATTTGCGGCGCTTGAGTTGACGTTCCAATTGATCTTTCAATTCGCGCGCGCGCTGTTGGACATTGCCAGGTTTCTCTGACTCAGTATCAAAAATCTCCACCATCCGCCTTGCGACCGCCGCACGCTCCTTCACTTTCTCAAGTTGGTCGGCCACATCGGGGTTGTTTACCCTTTTTAATGCCATTGCGTCGCGTAGAAATGCTTCCGCATGCTCGGCATAATGTCGCAAATCTTTGATGTTGGCGCCTGACTCCAGGGCTTTTTTAGCCCGTATGACAGAGCTTTCATATGCCGGGTCAATGTATTGATTTTTGGGGTTGAGGCGGACGCCATTTTCATTCACTCCACTTTTAACGTTTACTGTTTCCGTAATTTTTTTGACCGCATTGAACCATAAAGCGTCCGCTATAAACTGCCCGGCGTAATGTGCCGCCTCCTGTTCAAGATCGTCCTGCAAATAATCAAATGCATTTGTATTCAAAAATTTCCTTAATCTGGGATTGATTCTGCTTTCATTTTGCAGGGTGGCATAACCACTCAGATCGGGATTGTTCTGGAATGGAGTAATCAAATCCATCATATGCTTGTGGAGATCTTGCGGTACGTGAATTTGAGGCTTTGCTTGTTTCCATTGTTCTTTTTTCGGCTTTTTTTCTTCTTCGCTGGCCCGCTCCATGACTTCTTTGATGACTGCTTTGGCGGCATCGTCATCGAGCATACTATCGCTGAGGAAATAGAACGTTTTCGCCATATCGGAGTCGACGCGGATATCCTGGTTTTTCTCCAGAACACTGTTCATAAACTGCGTATAAGCGGTTCCCGCGGAATAGGTTGCTGGTTCACGTACCCTATTCCCTTTGGCATTACTAGGAGCAAGAAAATCTTGATACGCTTCTTTATTCTCTTTATTCGCTTTTATTGCCCTGAGCCCGCCATCCACGAGCGCATCCCAGCCTTCTACGCCATCCAGGAGCGAGGCGCCTACAGTAAATACATCACTTCGTTCATCCACACCTGGCCGTTTTTTAAATTCGATATCTGGATTAGCCTCTGGCGACTGATAGAACGGCGTGCCTCCCTCAGGCATTACACCTTGCTTGGACCAAAGTCCGAGGTCAATCAAAACAGGTTCTCCGGTTTCTTTATTCACTATAAAGTTTTCCGGCTTGATGTCATTGTGCACCACGCCCGCCTCAGCGAAATGCTTGGTTACATCGAGCAGACGCCGGCCAATAAATTGCACTGCCCCCCAGTACTGTTCGCTGGAAATTTTGCCTGCATCCCAACATTTGCGGAGAGCATCAAAAGTGTCCGATCCGTTTTTCCCTGGAATCATATCCATCAACATGGTGCGCTTCATCTCTTTACCATGAGGCACCTGTGCGATTCCATACGCATTCACCAGATTGGGATGAGGGCCAACCCTATCGTAAATGGTTTGATAGGCCTCCAACTCTATTGCCAGCTCATCATCAGGCAATTGTGTTAGATGGTCATGAATAGTCTTGCCAATCAGTTTGTCGCCGTTCTCATTTTCAAAAATTGAAACGCTGCCAAAACCGCCTTGCGCAAGATTTGCCTTATTCAGCTTCAGTTGGTGCAGGGAGAGCCCGCGTTTGACCAAGAGCGGACCTGTAGGGGACTCCCATACTATGTTGCTTCCTCCTCGCGGAAACAACGTCCATCCCGCTTTACGACATGCCTCGTAGGCCGATTGAAGGACGCGCTCTTTTGCTTGCTCTCTTGTTCTTTCGAGTTTGTCGCGGGATTGCCCGGGAAGGAAATTTTTTCGGGCATGATCAAATTTTTGATCAAGTGCATGCAAACCATGGTCGATGCAATCTTGCACCTTATTTTCCATGCGTTTAAACTTGGATAGGGTGAGTGTATCTTTGCCAATCTCTGACAAAGAGTGCGCGATGACTCCGGCAACTTCTCCCTCTATCTGGGCCATCGCATTCGCATAGAGGGCATGACGGCACCCTTCCTCAGACGATTGAAGGATGCGCTCTCTTGCTTGCTCTCTTGTTCTTTCGATAGATAGGAAGAGCGTCGTGTAGGGAAAGAGTGTAGATCTCGGTGGTCGAAGTATCATTAA
>CAMLDH010000149.1 GCA_946478765.1 uncultured Oxalobacteraceae bacterium
CCATTTCTTTGTGGGCTCGATGGAATAGAGTTTTCCGTATGGAAAAAGTTTCTAACGAAAATTAAATCTTTCAGGAAATTTTTCCATACGAGGCGCACTGCCTGGTTCTATCCACCAATTAGGAAAGTGAATGGAAAGGCGCGCTATGCACGGCTAATCATCGAAATTCCATACTTTTTTTTTGATGCGCCTCGGTCTACAGTAATAAAAAGGAAAGCGCGGGTTTCCTACGCTGTCTTGTAAGCGCCTCTTGAGGTTTGCATTTTGGCTAATACTTTCGAAATGACTGTAATGCAATACGAAAACATCACATCCCGTCTCGCACGCGAACCACACACCTACCTCATTACCGGCGTCGCTGGCTTTATCGGCAGCAATCTGCTTGAAGCACTTCTTAAACTAAATCAGAACGTGGTTGGGATGGACAATTTTGCCACCGGCCATCAAGACAACCTGGACGAAGTGCAGACTTTGGTCACAGCAGAACAGTGGAGCAACTTTCGCTTTCTTCAGGGCGATATTCGCAATCCGGACGATTGCCATCGTGCGTGTGATGGTGTGGAATATGTGTTGCACCAGGCGGCATTAGGCAGTGTGCCACGCTCGGTGGAAGATCCTTGCACGACCAACAGCGTCAACATTACCGGCTTTTTGAATATGTTGATTGCGGCGCGCGATGCCACGGTCAGACGGTTTGTGTATGCCGCATCGAGCTCCACCTATGGCGATCATCCCGGCATGCCGAAGCGGGAAGATCATATCGGCAAGCCGCTGTCACCGTACGCAGTTACCAAATATGTCAACGAACTGTATGCCGACGTATTTTTTCGGGTATATGGACTGGAAAGCATTGGCCTGCGTTATTTCAATGTGTTCGGCCCGCGGCAAGACCCGAATGGCGCTTATGCCGCTGTGATCCCGAAATGGATCTCCAGCATGATCAAAGGCGAGGCCGTGTACATCAACGGCGATGGCGAGACCAGCCGCGACTTCTGCTTCATTGCCAATGCGGTACAAGCGAATCTATTGGCCGCCACGAGCGAGAGTCCTGAAGCCATCAATCAGGTTTACAACGTGGCCGTGGGCGACCGGACCACGCTCAATCAGCTTTTCGATTACCTGCATGAGAACCTGCTGCCGAACCATCCGCATCTGTCGAGTATGCAGCCGGTGTATCGCGACTTCCGTGCTGGAGATATCCGCCATTCGCTAGCCAATATCGATAAAGCAGTTTCACGACTTGGATATGCACCGACGCACCGCGCCCGTGACGGATTGCGGGCGGCTTTAGCGTGGTATTTGTGGCGTCTGACAGACTGCAGAAATTATCCCGATGCGTCATACGATCCTGCATCGTTACATGGCGTAGCGTGAGCATGTATTCACCCATGTGCATTATGACTGGCCAACGGAAAAATATTGTCTTCATCACGAGCAATCATCTGGAACATCCAAGAACAAAAATGTACCTTGAAGTGCTATCTGCGCATCACTCTGTATCGGCAATCCAGCATGTTGAAAAATCAATTGCACTGAAGATTATCAATTTCATTTTTTTTGGTAAGAATTTTGAACTTGGTTGTCTCGCTTATCTTGGAAAAATCAGAAAATACGATCTTCTGATTGTGCAAAACACTCAGATGCTGCCATTGGCGCTTTTCGGAAAATTCTTCGGCCTTGTGGTGATTTTCGATTCACTCGATGTAACACCCTATTTGAATGAATATAACTTACGTAAAAAATATCGATTTCTGTCCCCCTTGTTTTTCATTCATCGTTTGCTTTTTGTGTCTCTTGAAAAGAAAATTGTTTCTTCTTCGTGCGAGGTAGCGCTGTGCAACTCAAAGTTCCTTGCAAATTATTTTAAGAAAAGAGGCAGGGAGCTTCTTTATGCATCCTTTTTGGAGGGCCTGAATAATCAATCTGAAAATGAATCTGCCCTTCTATATCTGGGGGTATTCAACTCTGAAAAAGGCGCCTACGAAGCACTCAAACTTGCCCGGCGATTGCGAGCTAGGATTTTCATATTCGGTGAAATACAAATTAAGGATTTCAAGGAAAAATCTTCGGGACTGTCGATCTATATCGCTCCCCGGTTAAATCAGGACCAGCTGAAGCTACGCGTTGAAGAAATTTTAAACCGGCATTTTTTATGGGGAGTGTCGTTAATCGAATCGGAAAATTTCTCCTATGCCGTGCAGGAAGCAAATAAAGACATCGATTACTTGGCAATAGGCGCCCCTATCATTGGCAATCGTCGTCATGAAACACAAATCAAGATTCAATCCGGGGCCGGATTATTGGTCGACGATGAAAGGATCGAACATGCATTCAACAACAGCGTATTGAAATCGGATTACTCCAGATTGGCGAAAAAACTGTATCAAAGGGATTATCAGAGCAGTATTTTTGAGGAGAGAGTATTGAGCGCCGTATCGTATGAGAATTGATTTCATCACTTAGTGATTTTTATCGATTAAATTCTCAAGAACTATTTGCACAAGCCCCAGGTATCAATACACCTCTATATGCAAACGGCCCTACTTCTTTCGTTTTTTTTGACACCGTTTTTGGCAAGTGGGCCATATGACGGATCAATGGGTATTGAAAGCTTGATTTTCGTCGCTTTCCTGATGACGCTCGTCTTGCAACCGCAATCGTTGAATATTATTGCTGCATACAAGAAGGCGGCGTTTAAGGGATTGGTGTTGTCCCCCATTTTGTTACTGGCTTTTTTTCTGATTTCGTCTTTGGAAACCAGTAATCCATTCTATAAGTTCATCCCTTATTTCACAGGTTATTGCCTTATTTTTTTAGCGGCCTTTCGTATTGGCTGGAAGTATAAGCGACTGAATGTATGGCTCAAATATCTGCCATTCTTGATAGCGGCTGCCGCTGTTGTCGGTCTGGAAAATGTTAATCATGAAAATGGCATGCAGTGGACAGAATTTTCACTCTTGATCGGATTCGGAGGATTGCTTGCCGCGGCGTTTTGCAATGTGCGTTCGTTGACCGGATTTTTTCATTGTGGACTATTTATTGCCGCATCAATACTGACCGTAATGAGTATGAGTGTTGCGGGAATCATGATGTTTGGCATCTTGACTGGAATTATTGGATTACAAAGATTAAATAGAACACATTTTTCTTTTGGAATGCGATTTTCAATCGTCGCAATCTGTCTGACTTCATCGGTTACTGCGGTAGCACTTAGTTCAGACGCGGATGGCCATACCGTGGCTCAAAACGTCCAAAAAAAATTCGAAAACCACTTCGTCAGTTCCATAGAGGATCAGGAGACGGCAACGCGCGTCAGGATATACGATCTCCAACTGGCTCTATTCAGGAAGCACTGGCAATTTGGGGTCGGACTGGATCAATTTAAAAACATGAATGACTTTGGGCATGGCGGCGTACCGCTGGTAAATCATAACAACTTCCTGAAATGTCTCTCCGAGGGAGGGATATCGGTTGGAATTGCGTACGTGATTTTTATCTATTACTTATTGCGCGCCGCAATCAAGGTGTTCTTGAGGTTCGCCAAATCGAATGCTTCGTTTTCTCTTCCACTTATCGTGCTCGCATGTGGCATAACGTTCTTGATCGTACGTGGCTTTGCGATGGATACCTTGTTTCTACGTCAGTTTTTTGTGCTGGCTGGTTTATTTGCGGGGAAATTTTCGATCGAAATAAGGCAGGGACTGGTTAGGTGAAAAAAATGAAAACCGCCATTCTTCGTCAAGAAAAAATGAGGCTGCCGTTTGAAGCGGCGCTATCCATGGGGGTGACTATTTCTGGAGCAGCGCTAGGTTTTTATGGCAATCTATATTTGTTGAATATCTTGAGTACGACCGATTATTTGTTATATGGCTTTGCCATTGCATTGGGCGGCTTTGTCGTCGAAGGGCTTTACCTTTGGCAAAAAAACGCAACTGTCGCCTTATCGGGTTGCGGTACTGATGCACTCGACAATATTGTCGGTACACGTCCGATTGTCGTGGCGGTTTCAGCAGCAGCGTTCATGATCGCGACATTGGCGGCAATGCGGGCCGAGCATAGTATGTTGTTTGGCTTTGGCGTAGGTGTTGCTGCTGTTGCCGAGGGGATTCTCAGTATTCAACTTGGCCTGTTCCGAGCGTCGGGTCAGGCGATGACTTCCTATCTCGTCACTTTTCTATCGACGATTCTGCGCTGGGTAGTGCTTTTGCTTTCAGCGCCGTACGTCGGCTTCGTGCATGCCTTTATTCTGACGCTGCCTCTGCGGTTTTGCGTGACGATTTGGGCAAGGTCACGGCTCTTGCCTTCATCGAAGATATCGATAGTCGAGCAACAGGCACAACGGAAACTATTTTGGGGCTTTGCAAAAAGCTTCGTTCTTTTTTCAGTTTGCTATGCATTTATCAATCATACCGACAGAATTTTCATTTCCGCTTTTTCAGCCATGCCGGAAAATGATGCGAAAGAGTTGTTGTTCTACTCCATGTTCGGTTCACAGGTAGTGGGTCTGTTTTGCTCCAGCTTGATGACAGTGTTTTACCCGCGCTTAGTGGCGGCCAAACTGACCATCGCCCATTTTCGATTTGTGTTGCGTTCGGGAATAGCGATTAATATTGCCGTCGGATTGGCAGCATTGGCGGCGCTCTATGTCAGCTTGCCGCTATTAAACTATATAAAAATTGTTTCAGTCCCGCTGCTTCATAAGCAATCGCTAATTTGGTTTAGCGTTTCGCAAGTATTCCTTGCCGCATCGACCATGGCGCAAATGCCATGCATCTTGTTTTCTCGCGGCCAGTTGCGGGCTGCTTTGATCTACGCCTCTTGCACGCTGATCTACGTTCTTGCCGCCTATCTCTCGGTGCGGAATGGCTATTACTACTCGATTTCATCGTTAAAAGCCGCGGCAATGTTCATCATGTTCATTTTACTGTTGGTGCACGCCATACACATTGTGAGGCAAGCGGAATTGGAGAGGAAGTAATGATCGTTGTCACCATTCCAGAGACACTTGCTATTGAACGCGATTATGGCTACAGGTTGCTTTTTGAAATTTGTCTGGAATTACCGATTGAGGTTGTCACCGTCTCCAACATCGATCACACCGAAGTGCGTGTTGCAGAGCGGATTTTGAAAATCTATTGCGAACCGGCGGACAGGGAAGACGTGATCGGCACAGTGCCCAAAGTCGTTCAAATACAGGAGACGGTGCTTGACTGTCTTGGCGACGTTCGTGCATCGTTACCGTCGATATTCATGCGGCCTGCCGAACAGATTGGCGACATGCCGGAGATTGGTTTCGACACTGAAGAATTATTTTTCGATATAGGACTTGCCGCTTTTTTTATAGCGAGCGGCGCCTGGGAATTGGCCGCCGGACAAGAAGACCGGCGCGGCAGGATAGCAGGCAAAGGAAGCTGGCTTGAACATGCTGGAATGCTTGACAAACCCATAGTGGAAATTTACGCAAAGCTGCTGGCCAGAATCCTGTTCGATGACAAAAAAATCGGCGCTTATACAGCGCGGAATAATCTGCGCATGAACATTACATGTGACGTGGATAGTCCATTTGATGCCGCTTTGTATGAGCCCAGGCGAATCGCCAAGAGGTTATTGCGCAACCTGGGAATGGAGTACAGCTTTCGCGCATTCACCGATACGCTTCATTGTGTCGCCAGGATTCAAGCAGATGGTTGGTCCGCAGACCCAAACAATACGTTCGAGTACATGATGGCGGTGAATGAGAGGCGTGGTCTTCAGATTGGTTTTTATTTTATTTGCCATCATGATCCTGGCGTCGATGCCGATTACGATATTTCCTCGGCAAACATGCTCGCATTGATGCGGCGCATGTCGGATCGCGGGCATCGCCTTGGTATTCACGGCAGTTATTACAGCCAATATGCGCCAGGGAAATTAAGGCGCGAGGTCGAACTATTCCGTAAAGCAGTCATGCGTGCCGGTTGTCATGTACACGAAGTGGAAGGCCGGCAGCATTACCTGCGATGGGACACAGTGCGAGGAACAGGTATCGTGCAGCACGCCGGCATCGGCACTGATTCGACGTTGGGTTTTCATGATTGCGCCGGCTTTCGGAGAGGACTTTGCAGGCCGTTCCCGCTGTTCGATGTCAGTGCGTGGCATATTTCCGAAACAATTGAACGTCCGCTTATTGCGATGGATTGCGCGGTGGTGGAGTCTGACTGCCTTCATATCAAGGATGGCAGTTACTACTTGGGCGTGTTCGCTCAGGCTGCACGCTGGTGCAAAGCAGTCAACGGTGAATTCGTGCTGTTGTGGCACAACTCTTTCTTGAAGACAATGGGCCATCGCGAACTTTACGAGGCGGTACTCGCGTTGCGATAAGGTTCGCGTAGAAGCGCATTCAGGAATCGATCAAAAAAGTGAGTGAAAGCAGTTGTATTCGGTCGTCAAACATCCAAATTCCATACTTATTTCCTGGTAGGCCTCCGATTACACTGGGAGCACATATTCTTTCGCGCCCTTCTTGATTTATACAGACCACCACATATTGTTTTCATGATTTACTGGTTCATCGTATAAGAAGAAGCGACGTCATGATCAACATTCATCTTTATCCCTCGCCCTTTCTGAACGAGAGCCGCATTTTGCGCGAGGCGGGATCGCTGGCCAGGCTTGGCTTGTTTGAGCGCATTGATCTTATCGGCGTCGGCAAGGCAGGGGTGCCGGCCAGTGAGAAGCTCCAGGATGGCATGCAGATACGACGCATCGGTCAACGCGATAGCGTCGGCGGCGTGTTTCGCAAGATTGCCGATATTGCCGGTTGGAGCCGTACCGTCTATCGCCAATATCGGGATGTGCCGTTGATCTGCGTCAACTGCCACAGTGTCACGACCTTGCCGTTAGGTGTACTGCTGAAACGTGCGACCGGCGCCAAGCTCATCTACGACGCGCATGAACTCGAAACTGAAGCTAACGGTCTCGGCGGTGCTAGAAAGTATCTTACCAAGCGAGTGGAACGCGCCCTGATCGGTCATGCGGATCATTGTATTTTCGTGGGACGCGCAATCGAAAAATGGTATATCCGGGAATACGGACTCGGTAATACCGCGGTGCTCTATAACTGCCCGCCGCGCCAGAACATTCAGAAGGGCGATTATTTTCGCGAGACGTTCCCGATACCGCATGACAAGCCGATCTTTCTTTATCAGGGCCTGATAGGCGAAGGGCGGGGAATACGCATCCTGGTGGAAGCATTCGCGGGCCTCGCGGACAAGGCGGCACTGGTGGTGATGGGATACGGATCGCTGACGGACTGGCTTGCCGAACAGGCAGCGCGCCATGCAAACATTCATTACCATCCCGCGGTGCCGCCGCAGCGGCTTCTGGCTTACACCAGTGCCGCCGACTACGGAATATCGCTGATCGAGGCGACATCGATGAGTTACGAGTACTGCATGCCGAACAAGCTTTTCGAATACGTCATGGCGAGAAAGCCTGTCCTTGTTTCGCCGACCATGGAGCAGCGGGATTTCGTCGAGCACCATGGCATCGGCGAGGTTGCCGCCGACTTTTCTCCGCAAGCCGTGAGGGAGGCCGCGCTGCGCTTGCTGGAGCGAACGCCGGCTAGTCTGGAAGCCGCTCTCAATCAGACCAGCAATGAATATTGCTGGGAGCGACAAGAAATGAAGCTTGAGGATATTTATATCGAGGCGCTCGGCTTTCGGCCCCGCTTGAGTCACGCAGGTTGATAAAAAAAATGATTTCTATCATCGATTATGGTGTGGCCAATCTCGGTTCGATTCTCAATATGCTGCGCAAGGTGGGGGCGAGGGCCGAACTGGTTTCCAGCAAGGAAGCAGTCGCTCGGGCGGAGAAGATCATCCTGCCCGGCATCGGGGCATTCGATCATGGCATATCGGCGTTGCGAGAACGGGGCCTGGTCGACGTTCTGAGAAAGAAAGTGCTGGACGACAAGGTGCCGCTGCTTGGCGTCTGCCTGGGCATGCAGATGCTGGGCAAGGTGAGCGAGGAAGGACATCTTGCGGGCCTGGGCCTGCTCGATGCACATTGCAAGCGTTTTTCCTTCACCGACGATCACCGGCAAAAGGTGCCGCACATGGGGTGGAGCCTGCTGGCGCCACGGCAGCAGGAGAGTGCGCTGCTGAAGGGGCTCGATGCCAAGGCGCGCTTCTATTTCGTTCATTCGTATCACATGGTTTGTGCCGATCCGGCCGATGTGCTGGCAACCGCCTGCTATGGCAGCGAGTTTGTCGCCATGGTCCAGCGCGGCAATGTATTCGGCGCACAGTTCCATCCCGAGAAAAGCCACCGTTTCGGCATGGCGCTGCTCCACAATTTTGCGGAGGTGTGATGCTGCACGCACGTGTCATTCCCTGCCTGCTTTTGCGTAACGGCGGCCTGGTCAAGACGATCAAATTCAAGAACCCCCGTTACGTCGGCGATCCCATCAACGCGGTGCGCATCTTCAACGACAAGGAAGTCGATGAACTGGCGTTCCTCGACATTGGCAGTACCACTGCCCTTAACGGCCCCAATTTTGCTTTGCTGGCCGATATTGCCAGCGAAGCATTCATGCCC
>CAMLDH010000150.1 GCA_946478765.1 uncultured Oxalobacteraceae bacterium
CATCACCTTTCTATTCTCCACGCACGATGCAATGATCATGCGGCATGCGAAGCGAGTGGTGCGGCTCAAGGACGGTGCGGTCGTGGAGGATGGCGTCCATGCGATTTGTTAGCCTGGCATTCCGGAACATGCTGCGCAACGTGCGCCGCAGCGCGCTGACGCTGTTTGTCTTTGCGGTCGGCGTGGCGGCGCTGGTCATCGCGTGGTCCGTGTTCGACGGCAGCAACGCGCAAGTCATCCGCAGCATGACCGGCAACTACACGGGGTATGTGCAGATCCATCGGCAGGGCTACACGGACGACGCGAGCGTAGACCGGGCGTTCGCCGCGCAAGACGTGGCGGCCTCAAGGAGCGGGGATATTCCGGGCATTGTGGCGGCGGCGCCGCGCATGGAAAGCATGGCGCTCGTCAGTTCCGCCGGCAATGCGCGCGGGCTGCGGATCGTCGGTATCGACCCCGAACTGGAGCCATCGGTCACCGTGTTGCATCAAAGGCTGGTGGCGGGGCGCTATCTCGACAAGACGGAAACAGGCGGCATGTTGATCGGAAAAGCGCTGGCCTAGGTGCTGGATGTCGGCGTAGGGGATGAGGTGGCCGTGCTTACGCAAGGCATGCAGGGCTCCATTGGCGCCCAACGCTATCGCATCGCGGGGATTTACAGTACTGGCAACGAGATGGTCGATGGCATGCAGGCGTTCATCACGATGGCCGATGCGAGCGCGCTGCTGTCTTCCGGTGAGCAAATAACCACCATTGCCCTCCAGTTGGCCGATCGTGCGCAAACCGATGTGGTGGTGCAGACGCTTGGCGGCAGGCTCGGCAAGGACTTCGAGGTGATCGGATGGAAGAAGCTGCTGCCGGAGGTGGCGCAATCGGTGGAGTTTCACGAAGTGATGGGCAAGTTGGTGACCTTGATCCTGTTCGGCATCGTCGGCATCGGCGTGACGAACACCGTGTTGATGTCGGCGCTGGAACGGCGCCGCGAATTCGGCGTGATGATGGCGCTCGGCACGTCCCCCTGGCAAGTGTTCCGCATCATCATTTACGAGGGATTGCTGCTGGGGCTGTCCGGCTTCGGGATCGGCTTCATGCTGGGTTACGCGGCGGTGGCCTATCTTGGCGCCGCCGGGATCGATCTGGGCGAAGGGACGCAGACGATGCAAGGCCTGGCGCGCGTTATTCATCCGACACTGAGCGCGGAACGCATCCTGTATATCTGCTCTGCGGTGTTTGTGGTGATTGCCGCCGCCAGCCTGTATCCGGCCTGGAAAATCGTGCGGCTCACGTCGCTCGACGCGATACGCGGGAATCCCGCAGGGCAAAAAGAAACAGTCCGGACACACGCCGGCAGTGCGGGTTTTGCCGCGCGGCTTTTGCTGCTCAGCCTGGCAATCCGCAACTTTACCCGCCATCCGGTTCGCACGGGATTGACGGTACTGACGATCTCTTTTGGCGTGAGCGCATTCGTGTTCGTCGCGGCAACCGCCAATGGATACTATGCGCAGGTCGTCGCCAACGCGACCGGCATGTTCAGCGGCGACGCGCAAGTCCAGCACAAGGATTTCCAGGACGATATGCAGCCGGGCTTGTCGTTGCCGGACGGCGTGCAGTTGCTGCGCCAGTTGCGGCAAGCGGATGGCGTCGCGGCAGCGAGCCCGCGCGTCCAAAGCATGGCGATGATCACCAGTCCGGCCAAGTCCTTGCCCTTGATGCTGGTAGGCGTCGATCCCGGCAGCGAGCGGGAGACCACTTTTTTGCACAAGGCGGTGACGCAGGGACGTTATCTTCAGCAGGGAAGAGATAAGGAGATCGTCATCGGCCGCAGGCTGGCGGAACTGCTGCACGTGAGAATCGGCGAGCGCGTGGTGGTGATGGCGCAAGACTTGGGCGGCAACCTGGTGTCGGAGGGATTTGTGGTGGCCGGCATGTTCAACACCGGAAGCCACGGGATTGATGACGGCATGGCGCAGATCACGCTGGCAGCCAGCCAGAAAATATTGGGGATCAACGGCAAAATTACCAACATCGCGTTGCGTCTGCAGGGCGACGATGCGCAGCGTGCGGCGGCCTTGCAAAAACTGGCGGCGATGGTGCCGCCGGGGGAATCCCGCCTGTTGACGTGGCAGCAGTTGCTGCCGCAGGTGGCGCAGATCAGCGCGCTTTTGAAGCATGCGCAGGCGGTATTGCTGACGATTGTCTTGCTGATGGTCTCGGTCGTCATCATGAATACGGTATTGATGTCAGTGATGGAACGCACGCGCGAATTCGGAACCATGCTCGCCCTTGGCAGCCGCCCCGGCTTTATCGTGCGTCTGGTGCAGCTGGAGTCGGGTGTCCTCGGCGTGCTGGGAACCTTGTGCGGCCTGGCGCTGGGTGGATTGCTCACGGCCTTCGCGATGCGCACCGGCATCGATATCCAAATGCATGGCGCGTCGATCCCCGGCGTCACCAATATCATCCATCCACAATTGTCAGTGGTTGTGCTCGCATTGCCGGGTGTGTTATTGCCGGTGTTGGCGCTGCTGGCGGCACTGTATCCGGCGCTGCGCGCGTCGCGGCTGGAACCGGTGCGGGCAATCCGTCATGCTTGAGTCACGGTTTGCACGGATGTTGGCGTGCTCGCTAGTGGCGAGCAATGTCGTGTTATCGCCGGATGCGAATGCGCAGGCAGTAGACGCGCTGCCTGCGGAAAAAGCGCGAATGGCCGCAGGGGGAGAGGGCCTCTTCCTTAAACTGGCCGCGAACCTATCTTCGTTACCTTTGCCGGGCACTGCGGCAGAAACGGCTGTGGCAGAAACGGTTAGGGCAGAAGCGGCTGCGGCAGAAACCGGACCTGCAGTTGCGCCGCTGCAGTTCGCAGGGTACGCGAAAGCCTTGGTGATTCGTTCCAGAACGCCCGACGCCGCCGCCGAGCCCTATACCTTGTCGTTGAACCGGGTGCGCCTGAAGATGAGTTACAGCGTATCGCCTGCTTTCCAGGTTCATGTCGAACACGATACCGAGCTGAGGGCCGGCAATTACCTGCATACGGCATCCTTCCGCGAGGAGCAGGATACGCCGCGCAGGCAGTACTGGAGCGATGGCAGCGTATTCGCCGATCAGCGTCAGCACGGCTATTATGGAACGCAACGCGTGTTCCGCGCCTATGCCAAATTCTCTGGCGACGCGATCGATGCGACGATCGGACGCCAGCGTATCCCCTTGGGAGCCGGGCGTCTCTGGAGCGCGCTCGACATGCTGAATCCGGCCAATCCGGTGCAGCTTGAGCGGGATGAATATATCGGCGTGGACGCCGCGCTGGTGGACTACAAGATCGGCCCCTTGTCCAAGGTCAGCTTAATCTATGCGCCCGATCCGGCGAGGATGAGCGATCGCTGGATTGGGCAATACAGAACCAATGTGCATGGCGCCGACCTTGCCTTTACCTATGGAAAATATGCGGAAGACCATCTCGCCGGCCTGGATATCGCTACCCAGCTCGGCGATGCCGGGCTGCGCGGCGAATGGACTTATACGCACCCGCAATCCGGGGCGGCCTATCGAAAAATGGTGCTTGGGTTCGATTACGTATTTGCCAATTCGCTCAGCATTTCCATGGAGGCGTATTACAACAGCCAGAGCGAGCGCGACATGGCGGCGCAATTCGCAAAAAGACCGCTGCTTGCGTACCTGCAGCCGATCGGGAAACGATATCTCGGCATGGTCATCGGATATGACCTGACCCCGCTCGTGAAAATGACGACCTATGTTCTGGCGAACCGGGCCGACCATAGCACCGCCGTTGCGCCGACCGTCACCTGGTCGATCACGGAGAATACGAATATGGCGGGTGGGGCGCAGTTTTTTTCAGGCAGCAAAGAAAGCGAGTACGGCCGCGGCAATGCGCTGTACTTCATTCAGGTGCAATACTTTTTTTAACGCGCCGCGCATGCCAAAAACGTGAGCATCTTTAGGGGGCAATATGTATGACGATATCGTAATTGGCGCAGGCTCTTCGGGCGCCGTGATTGCGTCACGGCTCAGTGAAGATCCCGCACGCAAGGTGCTCTTGCTTGAAGCCGGCAACGACTATCCGTCGCTCGCGTTAACGCCAAAAGCATTACTTGATCCGAATGTGGCGGTCTTGACCGGTCATAACTGGCATATTCCCGCGCAAAGCCGGGATGCGGAGATGGTCAAGTCCTTGTTAGCCGCAGGCCAGACCTTCCTCAAGGCCGGCATGCAGGATCAAAGACGCATGGCCTCCACGGTGCTGGCAGCCGGCGCTTCGCCCGCCAAGGCCGCCAACAGCTTCGACTATGCCGTGGGCAAGGTCGTTGGCGGGTCATCCGCCGTCAACGGGGCGCTGGCTTTCCGGGGATTGCCCGAGGATTACGACGAATGGGCGAGGCTGACGGGCGACGATGACTGGTCGTGGCAATCGGTCTTGCAGTCGTTCATCGCGCTGGAGAACGATACCGAAGCCGGTGCGTATCATGGCCGGGATGGTGCAGTGCCCGTGTCGCGCGAAGATATATCGGCATTGACGCCTTTGCAGCGCGCCTTTTTTGATACCTGCATTGCCAAGGGATATCCGCAGACGAAGGATCATAATGCGCCCGAGTCCGCGGGCGTAGGCGTCGTGCCGAAGCTTGTTCGGGATGGCATGCGCATGTCCAGCGCGCTGACACACTTGCTGGCGGCAAGACAGCGGACCAATCTGCATCTGCGGCCCAACACCTTGGTCGATCGCCTCCATTGGAACGGCGCATCTTGCGTCGGCGTGGAGGCGATCGTGGATGGTGCGCGCTCCCTGTACCAGGGGCGCCGCATCATCCTATGCGCCGGCGCGCTCAATACGCCCTGCATTCTGATGCGCTCCGGCGTCGGCAACCCCGTGCATCTGAAGCGCTTGAATGTGCCGGTTCGATTGTCGCTATCCGGCGTCGGCATGAACCTGCAGGATCACCCGATTGTCGGATTTTGGGCCGCGCCAGAAGCGTTTGCGTCCACGCTTGGCGAATCTACGCACCAGGTGCTTTTGCGCTATACGTCGCAGCGCTCGCCGTCCCGAAACGATATGCACATATCCATGGTAAGCGGCCTGGATGCGACGCAGATTGCTTTGCTGCGACAGGCGCTAGGGTCGCCGCTTGCCGCTGCTGTCGCGACATGTGTGGCCAAACCGCTTTCAACCGGCTATCTTCGGATGACGTCCTCGAATCCAACCGATATGCCATCCGTGGTGACCAATTGCCTGGCAGAGCACGACGATATGCGGCGCATGAAAGATGGCGTCCGTATCGCATGGGACATGGTCCAGTCCGCTGGCATCCGGCAGAACTTGCGCCAAATATTCGCGTGGAATTCCGCGATGTTTACCTCGGACAGCATATTGGAGAAAGCCATTTCCACCTTTGTCAGGCCAGCCTGGCACGTGACAGGAACGGCAAGGATGGGACGCGCCGCCGACCCTGCCGCCGTTGTCGACTCCCGCGGCGGGCTGATCGGCGC
Organism: uncultured Oxalobacteraceae bacterium; assembly: GCA_946478765.1. The sequence goes on from CAMLDH010000150.1 coordinate 5,494, forward strand.
CAATAATGTGTGGATTGCCGACGCGTCGATCATGCCGACTATTCCGAGCGCGGCGACACATTTGAGTTGTGTCATGCTGGCGGAACGTATCGCGGCCGGTTTGCTGCAGAGTGATTGAGGAAAAACATGGCATTCAAACAGCGGCATCCTGCGCCTTCTTTGCGTCAATACGTTTTCCCATTCGCACCCGCCGTGCGATTGATATGTTTCCCGAACGCCGGGGCCGGGGCTTCGATCTATAGGCCATTTTCCGGTTTTCTGCCCGCCTGCATCGAACTGTTGTCGGTGCAATTGCCGGGGCGAGGAGACCGTCTGGGGCAAGCCGCTTACCGCGACATGGAAGCCGCCGCCCGCGACATTGCGCTGGATATAAAACGTCTTCCGGAGATGCCGACCGTACTATTCGGGCACAGCATGGGCGCAATCCTGGCGTTTGAAACCGCATGCATGTTGAGGGAATACGGCATCGACCTGAAATCCCTTATCGTGTCGGGTAAAAGCGCCCCGCATGTCGCCGGGCCATCGAACCGGTGCCGGGCGGATGCCGAGGATGCAGACATGCTTGGCGACCTGAGACGTCTGGGAGGAACGCCGGCGGAATTGCTGGAAGATGCGGAGATGCGCCAAATGATCTTGCAAGTTGTGCGCGCCGATTACCGTGTTCTCGACAATTATCAGTACACCGAGCGGGCGCCGCTGGCGTGTCCCGTCATCGCTTGTGCGGCCAACGCAGACACCGAAATCACGCTTCAATCGGTTTCCGCATGGGAGCGTCTGACTGTCGGTACATTCCAGCAGCATTGGTTTGAGGGAAATCACTTCTATTTGTTTTCGTCTGAAAAAATATTCGCGGAAAAGTTGGCAGCATGGACTCTTTGCAGCGAATGATTTATTACATTGGAACACCGGTACATGGATGAGCTTGGCCGACAGGCGCTGCCTTTGATAATGGACTTATTAACGCAATGGCTGCCACCCGAGGCTGCGGTTGCGTCGGTTCTTGCCGACCCCGGTCTTTCCGCCTTTCCAGAGGAACTGAATATCGTTGCATCCGCTGTATCCAGTCGTCGAGCCGATTTTCTGGCTGGACGAGTTGCTGCGCATCGATGCCTGGAACAGATCGGCTGTTCAAGCCAAGCGCTATTGCGTGACGAGTATGGCGGCCCCGTCTGGCCGGTGGGGGTGACCGGGTCCATTACCCACGACGCCGGGGTAGCCATGTGCATTGCCATGCGTTCGGGTGCCGTGCGTAAATTAGGCATTGACTTGCTGGATACGCGCCGCCGCGTGGATTTCAGGGAATTAGCGCCCATCTATCTTTCAAAGCGGGAAATGCGTCAGCTTGACGAGTTCAAAGAAGACGATTTACAGGCCCTTTTCTGTATGAAAGAGAGTCTCGTCAAGATTTTCTCAGGCGATGCGAAACGCTTCCTGGACCTGCGGGAAATCGAGGTCATAGCAGGAAAAGACAGCTTCGTTGGAGAAATGCCTGAGGTAAACCTGATCGGGAAGGGGCACTGGAAGCAGTTGCCGCCTTTTGTTATTTCCGTAGCCTCATTACCGAATCCGGATGTTCGCTCTATTGCGTAGCCACATTGGATCGCCGACGCCACAATCTGGCGGGGCGCCTGACCGGTTGCAGTTGAATCTCTTTCCCGCCGATGCAACTTGACTGACTATTAGAGCGGTTTTCGTATCAGTGTACGGGTGTCGCGGGCCGCTTCGGGGCGCATTGCAGCGTTGCTCGTCGCTTGTGTGGCTCGCCACACGGCGCTCCTCGCGCCTTGCACTGCACCCCAAATCAACCCGCACCACCCGCACACTGATACGAAAACCGCTCTAGGCATCCTCATGCGAGCCATACAGATCTGGGATACACGCGATCTTCCGGTAGCGCCGGGAGGACATTTGCCTGGTGCCGGAATCGTTCCTCGGTGGCGGGATCCTGCAGGTGCAGCAACTGCGCAGCCATCACGTCATACACCGGAACGCCGCCTGTAGGATGGATGCACAGACGATACTTCGTCTTGCCGTCATCGCCCAGGACGTCTATGTTCGCGATCATGTCCATCCGGATTCGATAGCGGTCCCGGCTGCTGCCGCCGGTCACATGAAAGTATCGGCGCTCCCGGAACTCCTGGCGCTGCTCTGGATTCAACAATCTCATCAGTAACAGGAGCGCCCGGCGCTTCGCCCGGCGCTCCTTCCGCACCGCGTCCACGTTCTCCATCGCCTCCAGCCACGGCAGCGTACGATTCCTCTGCGTCTGCTGCACGCGTTGCCTGGTCGACCTGAAGAACGCATGCAGCCGGTTGCCGATGGTGCGCGCAACCACCAGCGCATTGCTGCGCCGATGACTGCGATCGGTCCTGGATGTGTCCGAATCGGCAGCGACTGCTGTGCGTCTACGGACAATGGCGCGGTAAATGGCGCGCCATGCGCCGCTCAAGCCCGGCATATCAGCCGCCGACGTTGCGCGGCACCATGATCACCTCTTCCATTGTCGGATCAAACTCTCTGATCGCATGCTTCGCTTCCATTTTTTTCTCCGATGCAAAAGCGGAATAGCCTTGCCCAATCAGGCTATCGAAGGTCGCTTTCGCCATCGTTGTCTCATCCTGTTTGTCCGTGTTCCACTTCAACTGCTTGTGCCCGGAAATGTCCATAATGCTCATTTCGCCGACCAGCGATTCAGGTGCTCTGTCCATCATTTACTCCTTGTAAACTGACTGTGTAGAAAGCTCCCTGATTGTTTTGACTATAATTTTTTCACATACTGAAGTACATGTCCGATGGCAGACACGATGCATTCCTATCCGCTTGCGGCCTTGTTGCATGTACTGCACCGCTCGATGGAATTCCTGCTCTTGCCGCCTCGTTTTTAAGTGACACCACCAGATCAAACAAGATCGGCGCGCTGCCACAGAACTTGTGATCCAGGTCAAGGAATAGCCATTGACAGCCCGTCTTGATCGGCTGCATGTCCAGGCATGGCTGCACTTCGTTGGACAATCGGACTGGC
>CAMLDH010000151.1 GCA_946478765.1 uncultured Oxalobacteraceae bacterium
CCCCCCCCCCCCCCCCCCCCCCCCCCCCCCTTTTTTTTTTAATGATACCGCGACCCCCGAGATCTACACTCTTTCCCTACACGACGCTCTTCCGATCTAGAAAACCCTTGTCGAGAACAGCTTGGTTGAAGTAGATGTGCTTATCAAGGCCTTTGACGAAGACGAATATCCGGTTCCCGATGGACATCGCTGAAGGTGCGACGTCGGTAAGGCCATTACCCTGTACTTCAATCCATTGGGGCAGAAAACCCTGATCGAGAACCGCCTGGTTGAAGTAGATACGCCCATTGAGTCCCTTGATAAAGACGAATATTCGGTTCCCGATGGACATCGCTGAAGGTGCGACGTCGGTGAGACCGTTGCCCTGCACTTCAATCCATTGGGGCAGAAAACCCTGATCGAGAACAGCTTGGTTGAAATAGATGTGCTTATCAAGGCCTTTGACGAAGACGAATATCCGGTTCCCGATGGACATCGCTGAAGGTGCAGCATCGGTGAGACCGTTACCTTGCACCTCAACCCACCCCACGGGTGCATGCCCCAGAATCGCGTTATTATAAAAAATGTGTCTCTCGGTGTTTGTGGCGAAAAAGTAAATACTGTTGCCAACCTTGCAGGAGCCCGGCGCTGCATCCGATATAAAAGGGTCCGCCAAGTGGGCTGCATGCGCAGCGGAGAAGAAGTCCGCACTGGATATCAAGGAGGAGAGCGCAGCGCCACCCAGTCCGAACTTAACCAAAAAATCTCGACGCGATTGAGTGCTCATGATCCCATTTCCTTTTTAATCTTCTCAAGAAACAGCCATTAAGATGTCATTCCTTATTACCAATTATTTATGGCATCTTGTCTTTGATATGCCTCGCCGATTTTGGCGAGTTGCTTTGCTGATGTTACGTAGCCCGAAACGCCTGAAGCTTGTTTAATAACGCTAAGTAATTGAAGAGTGCCGAGTTCTCAGCATTCAACATTGCATGCATGAATCACCTGTTGCCGCCCAGCTTGCCTCACGGCGAGGATCAACTGTCTGTGATCGCGTGATTCAGTCGCCGAAGGCTTGGTGCGCGCCACTACATTTGTCGCAAAGGAAATTGTTGGGAGTCAGAGCACTGCTCTGACGCCGTGGCGAACGCTTCTTCCTGAACCTCAAGATGGAGCGGGTCTGGCAACGCGACTATGCGAACCATGCGGAGGCCAAAACCGACATTACCGCCTACATCGTGGGATTCTATAACTGCCAACGGCTGCATTCCATATTGAGCAATCTGCCACTTTCCGTCTTTGAGCGGAACATGGCTACCAAAAAACCTATTGTTGTGTCCGAAATTACTTGACCACTACAACCTTCACCCTCATCGTGATGGCGCCTACTATTGCTACTTAAACTCTAGTTCATAAAACCCTCGTTTTTTTGACTTCCCGCAAAGGGATGTCTGTCATTTTCAGAAGGCGACTGCACCATTCTTCTGGCTCGGACGACGATTGTGCGCATATGTCCTGACTTGCCTTTGATCAGTAGTCGCCTTCACCATCATCGTCTATGCTGAATACTCCTATGCACAGAAGTGAGGTGCTGGCGTGGCAGAAGAAATACAGCGCGTAGCCGAGCAAGGTGTCTTGAAGCTGCCCGATGCCGTCTGGGAGTTGGCGCGGCAGCGAACGGATATAGTAGGACCGCTTGCGGCGCTTGAGGTCGTCGGCCATCAGGCCGCCGATGCCGCAGCGCATTCATTGGGCTTGTCTAGGCGACAGGTATACGTCTTGATCCGGCGCGCTCGGCAGGGCTCCGGTTTGGTCACGGACCTTGCGCCGGGCCAATCCAGCGGCGGTAAAGGCAAGGGACGCTTGCCGGAGCCGGTCGAGATCATCATCCGCGAGCTGTTGCACAAGCGGTTTCTGACCCGGCAGAAGCGAAGTCTGGCGGCGCTGTACCGTGAAGTAACACAGGTGTGCAAGGCGCGGAAGCTGCGAGTGCCGGCCCGCAACACTGTGGCTTTGCGCATTGCCAGCCTGGACCCGCTAAAAGTGGCGCGCAGCCGGGGCGGCCCGGATGCAGCCCGTGACTTGCAAGGTGTCGGCGGCGTCCCGCCCGAAGTCACTATACCGCTGGAGCAAGTGCAAATCGACCATACGGTCATCGATCTGATCATCGTCGATGAGCGCGACCGGCAGCCCATCGGACGCCCTTATCTGACGGTCGCCATCGACGTATTCACGCGCTGCGTGCTCGGCATGGTGGTCACGCTGGAAGCACCGTCCGCCGTCTCCGTCGGCCTTTGCCTGGCCCACGCTGCCTGTGACAAACGCCCGAGGTTGGAACGTCTGGACGTGGAAATGGATTGGCCGATGAGCGGCAAGCCCAGGCAGCTGTATCTGGACAATGCGGCCGAGTTCAAGAGCGAGGCGCTGCGCCGTGGCTGCGAACAGCATGGCATTCAGTTGAGCTATCGCCCGCCGGGCCTGCCGCACTTTGGTGGCATCGTGGAGCGGATCATCGGCACCGCGATGCAGATGATCCACGAATTGCCGGGCACGACGTTTTCCAACCCGGACCAACGCGCCAAGTACGATTCGGAAGGCATGGCGGCGCTGACGCTGCGCGAGCTGGAGCGCTGGCTCACCCTGGCGATCGGCGCCTATCACGGCTCCGTGCATGGAAGCCTGCTCCAGCCGCCGGAGGCGCTATGGGCCGATGCCGTAGCCCGTTCCGGCACGCCGGCCATCGTCACGCACGCGACTGCTTTCCTGGTTGATTTCCTGCCGGTGATCCGACGCACACTGACCCGGACCGGCTTTGTCATCGACCACATCCACTACTATGCCGATGCGCTTAAGCCATGGATCGCTCGGCGCGACAGCTTGCCAGCTTTCCTGATCCGGCGCGACCCGCGCGATATCAGCCGGATATGGGTGCTGGAACCTGAGGGGCAACACTATCTGGAAATCCCCTACCGCACCTTGTCCCATCCCGCCATCACGCTGTGGGAACAACGCCAGGCGCTGGTCCGCTTGCGGCAGCTCGGACGTGAACAGGTGGACGAGGCGGCGCTGTTCCGCATGATCCGGCAGATGCGCGACATCGTGGATACCGCCCGGCAAACCACGCGCAAGGCTCGACGCGATGCGGAACGGCTGCAGCATCTCAAGACCCTATCGCCATCGAGCAGGCCCGCCCCGCCGGTGGCTGACATACCTGATGCCCAAGCCGATAGCCAGCCGCCGGCCACGCCATTCGACCAGATCGAGGAGTGGTAGCCATGGACGAATTTCCCGCCATCGACCTATCCCACCTTCTGCCGGCCGCACAGGGTCTGGCCCGCCTGCCGGCGACCGAGCGCATTCAGCGCATCCGAGCCGACCGCTGGATTGGCTATCCGCGCGCGGTCGAAGCACTGAACCGGCTGGAAACTCTGTTTGCGTGGCCGAGCAAGCAGCGCATGCCCAACCTCTTGTTGGTCGGCCCGACCAACAACGGCAAGTCGATGATCATCGAGAAATTCCGGCGTACTCATCCCACCATATCCAGCGACAACCAGGAGCACATCCCGGTGTTGTGCGTGCAGATGCCATCGGAGCCTTCGGTCACGCGCTTCTATGTGGCCCTGCTCGCCGCCATGGGCGCGCCGCTGCGCCCGCGCCAGCGGTTGCCGGAGATGGAGCAATTGGCGTTGTCGCTGCTGCGCCGCATCAGGGTGCGCATGCTGGTGATCGACGAGCTGCATAACGTTCTTGCCGGCAATAGCGTCAACCGGCGGGAATTCCTCAATCTGCTGCGCTTTCTCGGCAACGAGCTGCGCATCCCGTTGGTCGGGGTTGGCACGCGCGAGGCTTATCTTGTCATCCGGTCGGACGATCAACTGGAAAACCGCTTCGAGCCCATCATGCTGCCACTGTGGGAAGCCAACGAGGACTGCTACTCGTTGCTGGCGAGCTTCACCGCGTCGTTCCCGCTGCGGCGAAGCTCGCCGATCGCCACGCCGGACATGGCCCGCTATCTGCTGACCCGCAGTGAGGGTACCATCGGCGAACTGGCACACCTGTTGATAGCGGCGGCCGTCGCCGCCGTGGAAAGCGGGGAGGAAGCTATCAACCACCGCACGCTCAGCATGGCCGACTACGCAGGCCCCAGCGAGCGGCGCCGGCAGTTCGAGCGGGAGTTGATGTGAGCCCGGCACAACGCTGGCCGCTGCATCCGGCCCCCAAGGACGGCGAGGCATTGTCCTCCTGGCTACATCGTGTCGCCGACTGTTACCAGATGGATGTGCGCGAGTTGCTGGAGTGCGATCTTGGCCACGGCCAGATCGACGACCTCGACACTGCGCCGCCGATACCGCTGTTGATCGCTCTGGCTCGGCGCAGCGGCATCGAGCTGGACCGCCTGCGTTGCATGAGTTTCGCCGGCTGGACGCCGTGGCTCCTAGACAGTCTTGACGACGCGGTGCCGTCCGCCCTAGAAATCTATGTTTTCCAGTTGTCGGTTCTGCTGCCAAAGCGAAACCGAAAAACGCGGTCGATCACGAGTTGGCGCGCCTGGCTGCCGATGCGGCCGCTGTGTCGGGCGTGCCCGCGCTGCATCCGCGATTCGACGGAACATTCGCTGCCGCTCATGTGGCAATTGCCATTGCTGCTGAGCTGCCCGACGCATGGCTGCTGGTTGGAGCCCTATTTGGGAGTGACTGGGCAGTTCGTGGGCTGGGAAAACGCTTCATGTGAACCGCGACCGGCCAGTGCGCCGATTTCGGCGATGGACCGGCGCACCTGGCAGGCACTCACGGCAGGATACGTCGAGCTGCCGCGCCGCCGTGTCCACGCCGGACTTTGGTTTCGGCTGCTACGCACTTTGTTAGACGAGTTGAACACACCGATCTCGCTGTGTGGATCATACGGTGGAGCTATCCGTTACGTATGGGAGCGATGCGGCCAGCCGCTCCGTGCCGGGCAGAATCAATGGCATCCCTATGAGATTTTGGCCGCCCCAGTGCAGTTGCAAATGCTGGAGGCAGCCGCGACCGCAATCCAGTTGATCGAATCGGAGATTTTGAGTCCAGGTGGAGCGTTCGCGGGACTATTCTTGCTGGAACCGCAGAGTGAATTCACAACCGGACTGCAAGCCGATGCTGGACAGAAAGAACCCGTCAACTACTGGCGAGAGGCGGCAGAAGCGATCGAAGAAGCCGTTCTTGAGGCGCGGCACAATCCTGAGACGGCCCGCTCGCTGTTCCGGTTGGCGTCGTATGGACGGCGTGACCCTGCCTCCTTGGAGCAACTGCGAGCCATGTTTGCCAAAGAGCAAATTCCGCCCGAATTTCTGTTACATTATGAGCCAGAAGAACCCTTTACATGTCTTAAATTAAATAACGGGTTAAGTGACAGTTTTTGATGATTGGCAAGTGGCAGGACAGACTGTCACACAATCGACCGTATAAGTGACAAGTGAAATCATGCTAATTGGATACATGCGGGTATCGAAGGCCGACGGCTCGCAAACGACGCACTTGCAGCGAGATGCGCTGGAGTTGGCCGGTGTTGACCCGAAGCATCTCTACGAAGATCAGGCGTCGGGAAAACGGGAAGATCGCCCTGGCTTGGCCGCCTGTCTCAAGGCGTTGCGCGAAGGCGATACGCTGGCAGTTTGGAAACTGGACAGGCTGGGCCGGGATTTGCGCCATTTGATCAATACGGTGCATGACCTGACCGCGCGCGGGGTGGGCCTGAAGGTACTGACCGGACACGGCGCGGCGATTGATACGACAAGCGCGGCCGGCAAGTTGGTATTCGGCATTTTTGCCGCGTTGGCTGAGTTCGAGCGCGAGCTGATTTCCGAGCGCACCGTTGCCGGGTTGGCGTCTGCACGGGCGAGAGGGCGTAGCGGAGGGCGTCCGTTCAAGATGACAGTTCCCAAGTTGCGCCTGGCGATGGCATCCATGGGAAAACCGGAAACCAAGGTGAGCGCTCTTTGTGAAGAACTTGGCATTACCCGGCAGACCTTGTACCGGCATGTGTCACCCAAGGGGGAATTGCGTCCCGACGGTGAAAAGTTGATAAAACCATGATTTTTCGAAGCATCTTGAATAACTGGTTGGCTGCTTTCGGCCAGAACCAGCCGGTCATAGCAATGGCTCAATCCCCGGAAGCCGACATTAGGATTCTTGATATACCATCTGGCCCAGTACACCTAGACACGCTCGGTGCGCAGACTATAATGATTGTTACGAATGGACCGCCGAAGCTGATCAAGCAGCTTGGGTGGTTGACTTGGGGCAGGATTTTGGGTGACGTCTTTCATCATTAATTAATACTGTATAAATAAGCAGTATTTTGCTGCAAGCCAGGCTGGATCAGCTTTGTAGAGGATCAAGAAAAATGTTTTATCAGTCAGCGTGCCGGTTTATCAGTCAGACCGTGACGTATAAAACTAGTTAGCCGGCACGAATACACTCGCGCGCATGAGTCGATACACGCCACCAAAGGCCCACGTAGCTGATCTGAGTTCTGCTCCAGCACGGTGGCCGGCCTATCTCGTAGCCGCGCTGGCGCTCCTTCAGTTTGCCGTAGTCGCGCTGTTCTCGAGCCTCTACTTTGAATTGGTTAGAACCGGAGTTGTGTCCGCCCTCGTGGCTCTGCTTGGCATCATGGCATGCATCTTCCTGTATGTGGCGGCAGCCAGATTTGCGTTCAAGCCAACGAACGGCAAGTATGGCTTCATGTTGGCCGCAGCAAGCCTCGGCTGGTCCGCCTCGGCTTGGAGCCTGAGGCATCTGTGGGGGTATCCGTTCTTGTTTGGTGCAGCGGTAGCGGTTGCTGGCTGGTGGCTCGTCAGAGCGAATCAAGTCAATGCTCTGTCCCCACCAAGTGCCGGCTAACCCTTCGCTCAAGCGGACGTGCCTTCGGCCCGCCGCTTAGCTCAAACGTTAGATGCAGATTCTGTTCAGGTCCTGAACGGGGGGACGGATGAACGCTAGCTACTTCAAAGATTACGTGTATCCCGCTCTGGATCTGATCCTGAAGCTTGTCATAGGCGTCGCCCTCGCGTTTCTCCTCCATCGGCGGGCCAATGCTGATAAGACAAAGGAGCGCCTCATTGACACATACCTGCAGTTCCTTGACTCGCAGGTCAAAGTGTCGCGAGGCCAGGTCGCTGGCTACGAGCAGTGGTTTTACAAGGCACTCCGCAAGCAGCTGTCGTCGCTCGATCTACCTTACGACGCACGATCCTCCGTAGAGGAGGTCGTTAGCGAACAAGAGGCAAAGGTCAATCAGACAGATATAACTGCAGAGGAACTCGAAGTCTCCCGGTTCACCGCATTCACCTACCGCTTCTGTCTGCTCATCGGGGCACGCCGTTACTTCAGGAGAATCCGAAATTACGAAGATGGCTTGGAGCACTACCTACGGCAAGGCGGTGACGCGGAGGGCATAGCGAACCAAATCTTTGATTCACTCGAGTTTGCCGACCCACTGACTGCCTTCGCAAAAATCGTCGCCGAAAGACGTGCAAAGCAAGCAGTCGACGAATTAAAGACGACGTACATGAAACACGCGTTGAAAAGGCATGAGCGTTTAAACCTTGAGCTGATTAATCCGTACTCCACAGCGGTCGCAAGAGCAATCGACCGCATCTAACTGAGCCTTACCTGTAGCAACCTGCGTTTGAAAATGGCTCGACCTGCATTTGACCGCTTTTTCGACCAAGAATAACTGCATCTATCGCCCTTCTCAAACCAGAGATAACTGCAAATGAACCTGCATTCAGCCGCGCCGACCTGCATTCCATCGGCGCGAACCAGGAATAACTGCAATTGAAAATCCTCCAAAAACTCATGGTTTGTCGTTGTTCATGGAACAAGTTTGATGGACTGAGTTTCTGGACACAGAGCATCTGGCATTGCGGCCGACAGGCATTGAACAGAGTTCATCGTTGAAGCTGTGCGACACGCTGCCTGAGCAATTGCAACTCCTTCTCGAAGTACGCGTCATAGTGAGTCATGCCGCTCTGTTGATACACGCTATGGGCTGCTTCGAAGGCGTTTATCGCCGCCGTCAAGTACATGGCGTTTTGTTCCCGCTCGCCCATTATCCCAAGCGCTAAGCCGAGATTTTTCTGGGTTGCCGCCCACTGCAGCGGCCCCTGTTCGCGGGTGAGTTCCTTCAACGCCTCCCGAAAGGCGGCCACCGCTTGCTCCAGACGGGCAGTGCCGCTTTCCCGTTCGCCCAGTCTCCCAAGTGCGACGCCGAGGTTGATCTGGGTTATCGCCCACTGCAGTGGCACCCGTTCGCGGGTGCGTTCCTTCAACGCCTCCCGAAAGGCGGCCACCGCTTGCTCCAGGCGGGCAGTGCCGCTTTCCCGTTCGCCCAGTGTCCAAAGTGCGGCGCCGAGGTTGTTCTGGGTCATCGCCCACTCCAGCGGCTCCCGTTCGCGGGTGCGTTCCTGCAGCGCCTCCCGAAAGGCGGCCACCGCTTGCTCCAGGCGGGCAGTGCCGCTTTCCCGT
>CAMLDH010000152.1 GCA_946478765.1 uncultured Oxalobacteraceae bacterium
TGCGCAAGCGCACCCTACTCCTTTCTATTTTTCACGACACAAATAATTTTGCGTGGTTGCTTAGAGCGGTTTGCGAATCCATGCAGGGGGCAGCAGGGATTTCGGATCGCCTGCGATTCGCCTCCTGCGAAACGGGTGTGACTTCCCATTGCGAAATCAATGCCCATTCTGCTTGTCAGTCAACGCAGCGGCTGCCAGCAATTGCGCTGCCAGTGCCCGCGCCTGATGCGCTGACAATTCATGGAATTGCTCGTCGCTCCACAAGCGCACGACGGCCGGCGAAACCTGCGCGCTCGTTTGACTGCCGGCAAAACGGCTCATGCGCAAGGCGCCACGATTGCGCACATCGACCGCATCGCCGAAACGGGTGACCAGCGGTTTGCGCTCTTCCGCCGATGTCATCAGTGGCAACGGCTGACCTTGCGGGCCCAGATACTGGTTATGTATGACTGATTTCATCGCTTCACCCTTTCATCATTTAACTGTACATAAACACAGTATATATGAAAAGTATTCCTTGGCAACAAGAACCAGAAGCGGTCATTCCGATGGCGCAAAGCCGCGAGGAATTTCAACTGCGCGCGCTATCGTTTGCTCAGCAGGTGGACAAAAGTTTTTTGACAATCGCAACTCTAGTCGATGTTAGACACATCCAACCCCATCCCAAGCCAGGGCTAATCTATGCACACAAGTTTGCAATCCTTGGTATTGGTCGCGGGCGGGTTCTTGGGTTCAATTTTCCCACTCATTTTTCCCGTCATTCCCGCGAAGGCGGGAATCCATGGGCCGGCAAATCGAGCAAACGCCATATGGATTCCCGCCTTCGCGGGAATGACGGGTAACTTTTCGAGAAAATTTACCCCAGACACCCGCATGCGAAAACATGTTGCAAACTTGTGTGCATAGGTTAGCCCTGCAAGGGGGGTCGAATGCGTCAATACGTTCCGGCCTCATTGATGTCGCAATCATGAACGTATTTTTGTCAAAAACTTTTGATTCCGCTTAGCCAAGCTGCCTATACGACAGTGAATGCAATGGCGATCGGTCGGACTATGTCCGGTGATTTCTGAACGGTAGTTACTAAAGCCGCGCCAGATCCAGCTGCTTGCGATCACCGGACCAGGCTTTACCCAACAACGCCTCGGCCGCCGCGGCCCGCTTCGCATCGCCGCGCTTCTTGTACACTTGGGCCAATCCATAAAGCGCCCAGCCGTTGTTCGGCGTCTGAACGAGACTGCCCCGGAAGGCCTGTTCCGCACCGTCCAGATCGCCCTTTTGCAACAGAACCGCGCCCAGCGATTGCCGCACCGGGTAATACCAATATGGCGGTTCCATATAGGTGAGCTGGCCTTCCAGCATCGCCGCTTTCTCGAAATTTTCGGCTGCGCTTGTGAAGTTGCCCTTGGCTTGCGCGATGCGCGCCTGAACGACATGGCTGGCGATTTGCAGCACCTGCTCGGCAGGCACTGCGGCAGCGGTCAAGCCTGAAAAGTCGCCTGATTGCCTGAGGTGGTCGATCACAGCCTGTTCCTTTCGCGCGCTGTCCGTATCGCCTTTGGCGGCAAAGGCGACACCGCGCGCGTAGTGCCATAGTCCTTCCACATAATGCCCAGACGCTCCGCATACGGCTCGGCCCGTTTCGGATCAGTGGAGGCCTCCACAGTGTGGATGTAGTAATGAATCGCGCCCGGATGATTCGGGTTGGCCTTGAGTACCCGCTCCAGCGTGGCGACGAGTTCAGCGGTTCTACCCTTCGGCTTGGCGCCGCCCGCTTCCCAGTAGTCCCACGGCGAGATATTCATCAGCGACTCGGCATACAGCACCCCGACATTCTCATCGCGCGGAAATCGCTCCACGACCTTCTTCATCGCATCTGCGTAGGCGACATCCAGTTGTGCCCGGTCGGCATTCGGATCGGGCGAATAGCGCGCCGCAAGGGCCCTGATCAACGCCTGCTCGCGGGGAGTGCTGCGCTTCATCAGCCTGATCGCCTTGTTGCGCGCGGCGACTGCGGGCGCGACCGCTTCAGGATTCATCGGCATATTGATGTTGGGTCCCAGAACCAACGCTTCGCCCCAATAACACATCGCGCATGACGGATCGATTTTTTGTGCCATCCGGAATGCGCGTGCAGCTTCATCATGGTTGAAAGCGTAGGCGAGCCGCAAACCCTGATTGAAATACTGCTGCGCCAGCGGCTTGCTGGTAGTGACCTTAAAGGAAAGCGTGCCAAGGTTGTCCCACAACGGCGGCTCGCCGGCCGACGGCGATTGCTGCTCCGCCTTTGGCAACTGACCATACGGGTTCAACTCGTTTTTTGACGCTGCGGCAATTTTGTAAAACAGCCTGTTATCTACCGCATTGCCGGGAGGCTTCAGGCACAGCGGGCCGGCGATGCCGACCAATAGGGCCGGGTCGATGTTGCGCGTGTTTTGCGTAGTGTCGCCGTTTGCGCTGACGACGATCACGCCGGCGCCGATCAGGATGACGGCCGGAAGCATTCTACTCAACATGTTCATCTCCTTTGTGAACCGAAAGCAGGCGCAACCCGAGTGAGACGAAGTGCTCATGCGGTCCGGGGAGGGAATTGCGATTCAGTTTAGTGGCAGGGACTCGGGTACGAATAGGTGTCTGGCCATTCAATTTGATGGAGGTCAAGCGAGACACAATCAGCGTGGGCGCATCCAGACTTGTCGCCAAGATATCCCGATCCGCTGGTCAGGGGGCAGTACCTGACGATTAAGTGTCGCGGCTGGTCGACGCGACCGATTTCTCTCCCAGGCACCCAGCTACTTACCTATATTTGAATTAGGGCCAGAAGAATTTCTTTGCCAGCGTGTACGTAACATCCGCATGGGCGGATAAGTTTGTACACGATGGTGCCAATTTATTTGCACCGGATGCACACAGCACTGAGTCCGATGAATGGAAAAAGCTCGCGCGTCCTTTGAATGACTTTATTCAAGAAGTTTACGACGATTTCCTGAGAAAATTCGTCGACGCTGAGCTCACAAAATATGAGGAGGACGGAATTTTCCCGTCCTACGCGGGCTGGTACACCTTACTCGATTATCGTCCGACGGGTCGACGGTGGAACCAACGCCGCCAAGAATTTAATAATGGTCCATCCGACATGCCACAATCAGATTCACAGCCTTGGAATGACAGTGACGAAACCGGCTCCTACAAAGGGGCTTTGAAAGGCTTGAGCGGAGTGCCGCGAAAGCGGCACGCTCCGTTCTGAGGAGGCGGCAGCGTAGCAATACGCTGCTGCTACCCGCCCCCTCATTTTCTCACTTGCATCGAAGCGTTACTTTTAATACGTATGGGACGTATCGGTTACCATTTTGCTGTTTAAAGGTGTTGGGCACCTCATCAAATTTGCCGCTCTTACAGGCATTGTTTCTCTGTTTCAAATAATCCTGCCATGCCCCCATGGGGTTAGAATTCCTGGCATCAATGTCTACATAGCGACCTTTAGGACTTTTAGCCATGGCATTGCCCATGGGAGCCATGGCAAGCACACCTGCCATCGCCAGCGACATTACAACGCCTGTGGTGGATGCAACGCGGAATTTACGGATCAATGCATTCATCAAATCTCCCTTATAGTGAAATGAAGGTTGCCTGCGCGGTATTCGCCGGCCCCAGATAGAGACTTGCCAAAGCAAGGATCACACATTGGCGCGTCTTCTTGTTTATGGGTAACCTGAGGAATGGAAAGAGTTCCACCAGGAAAGATTTTTATCCTGTTCTTGATGGGGGAGCGCATGAGGTGAGCAGCCGGTTATGTAATTGCTGACCGCGTCGTCAGGAACAAACAGCCACTGGTGGGTCCAAAGGACTCGCGGAAGTGCGCTGAACACATCGCCAACAGCCCGCAACAGCCCGTTCGTGCGGCTGCGAAATCGTGACACCATAGCAACGAACGCGGCTTGCCGGCTGCTGCCCCTTGGCCCGCACGCAGGCTGTTCTGCGATACCGTTGACGGTGCCCACGCCAGCGCCAACCTGGACTCGCTCATCGAGACCTGCAAGGCCAACGGCGTGGAGGTTTATCGCTACCTGATTACGCTGTTCAAGGCGCTACTCACCTGTACGGACGAAGATTACGCAGCGCCGCACATAACGATGGCATTGGTTTTTTACATTCATCGGCATTTCTTATCCATGTATTGCGCCTGAAATAGCCTCTGCAACGCGAATGCCGCCTGCGTCATGTAAATCCCTCGCCACCGGGCTAACCTATGCCTACAAGTTTGCAATATCTCCCGTCGTTCCCGCGAAGGCGGGAATCCATATAAGGAAAACCAGTCTGAGTGACTGTTCGTCATGTCACGCAAAGGACCAAGCAATCCACCAGACTGACGATCAAAGATGTAATGGTTGACCGGGATGAGATCAAGCGCCAGTCGGCGAAGATGCCGGCGGCAAGCAAGCGATTGTCAATCGGTGTGGCAGAACTCGACATCATGTTGGGTGGTGGAATCCCGGTAGGTTACTCCACGTTATTGGTCGGCCCATCCGGCTCCGGGAAGACCGTATTGGCAACGGAATTTCTTACGGAAGGCGTACGTGCCGGGGAGGCAGGCGTGATTGCCGCGTTCGAAAAGAGCCCGAATCAGTTATTGAGCCAAAAGCTGGATGATCTGGTGCAGACCGGGCAGGTCGGTCTGATCGATACGCATTCGCTTGACTTGTCGATTGATGAAACCCTGCATGAGCTCGTCTCCACCATTCGCCGGCTCAATGCGAAGCGCGTGGTGATCGACTCCTTGTCCGGCTTTGAACTTGCACTGGCGCCCGCTTTTCAGGAGGACTTCCGTGAGTCGCTTTATCGACTGGTTGCCGTCCTGACTGTTTACCCGGCCGGGTTCGTATCATTTGCGCAAGAGTGTGGCGTGATGTTGCCAATCGGTCGCTGGGTACTGCGCGAAGCCTGTGAGCAGGCTCGGAGATGGGAAGAGGCGGGCTTGGCAATTGACGTCGTTGCGGTGAACATTTCGGCACCAGAGTTCGAATGCAATGATTTTTTGGAGTACCTTCTCACCGTGCTTCATGAAACGGGTCTGTCGCCCCATCGCCTTGAGCTGGAGCTCACTGAAAGCGTCTTGATGCGGGATTGCGAAGCCACAATACAAAAGCTCAATACCTTGCGGTCGTTGGGAATTCGCATCGCCATTGATGATTTTGGCACCGGCTACTCCAGCTTGAGTTACTTGAAGCGATTTCCGATCGACACCCTGAAAATTGATCAATCTTTTGTTCGCAACATCCGGTCTGGGGTAGATGATATTTTGGTGGATGCCGTGATCACCATAGGGACCCGGATGCAGCATCAGGTGATTGCCGAGGGAATCGAAACAGCTGAGCAACTTGAATTTCTTCGGGCGCATCAATGTACAAGCGGACAGGGATTCCATCTCGGCAAACCAATAAGTGCCGAGGACTTCACTCACATTCTGAAGTGCCAATCTCAAGAGAAGCTGCGTACGCCGCTGATCTAACATGGAAGATCTTGTGTACGCATGAGTGGAGACTGGCTTCCCATACGGCCAGTGTATTTGCATAAAGCCTGTCCGAATTTGCATACCCATTCACCAGGTGTCTAAGCTCGGCTTTACCCATTCAACTCGCATCACAAAGTGAATCGATAAAGCGCGCCACCAAGAGGCGCGGCATTTTTATCATGTCGGGTTCATCGAGCGAGATCGCAAAATATTCGTGGCGCCATCACCATCGGCGCACGGACGCGATGGGGAGTGCGCTGCATACCTTGCAAAACACGAGCGGACTAGCCGATGCAGTCGCTACGCTGGGCAACAATCCGCTACCGGACGGCTATGTGCTGAAGCTGGCCGGTTTTCAGGATGCGAGCGACGCGGCGCGCATCGATGCCATCGCGGCAGAGTTGAACGCCTTGTCGGGCGTCGAATTCGTGCAAGTCGATTCGGCATGGGTCAAGTGGCTGGCGGCGCTGTTGCATGTATTGCGGCTGGCGCTCGCGTTTCTCGCCGCGACACTGAGCGTGGTCATGATCGCGGTGGTGTTCAATACGATCCGTCTGCAAGTGATGAACCAGCGCGAGGAAATCGAAGTGTCGCGGCTGGTCGGCGCGACCGATGGATTCAATTGCCGGCCGTTTTATTACACCGGTGCGCTGCTTGGTTTGGGCGCTGGCGCGCTCGCGCTGGGCGCGGTGGCGTTGGCGCTGCAGCCGTTGAATGGCGCAATTGCGGAGTTTGCGCGCTTGTATGCGTCGGAGTTCAGGCTGGCGCCGCTGGGACTGGTCCCGGCCGGTGTGCTGCTGGCTGTCAGTGCCGCGTTGGGATTGATGGATTCGCTGTTGTGTCGGTGCGGCGGCATTTGGCGCGGCTTGGTTAACGTCGGGCTTTGTCGGATCGAATTCGATTCGCGACCTACACTGTTCGATTGGTCCGAATCTAAGGGGGGTACAGGTATGACTTGTATCGGCCAAAACCGGACTTCGCTCTGCGGTGCCTTGACAAGGTTTAACTCGCCAATCGACGCCGACATATTTTTAGTATGATGGTCATTCCAGCGATAAATCTTCCGCCCGCTTCACATGCCGACCACTCCAAAATCCATTCCCCCCGAGGTCCAACTTGTTGCGCGCGCTTTCGATCAAATCATCGACGAGTACGACGCGAACAATAAAGTAATCTTCCAGAATGAGTCGGAGCGCGCCCGCCAGCACTTCGTCGCGATACATCGCAGGGTTAAGGATTGGTCCAAGTCACAGCAATGCGTGGTTCCAGGGTGCGGGCAGCAGAGCATAGCGCGCTCGCATACCGTGCCGAAGTCTATGTCGCTGCGCGTGATTGAGGAGAGTGGTCATGTACTTGTCCCCACTTTTGACCAAAAGCGCGGCGAGCCGAAGGTTGAGAAGGTAGGCCTGTCTGATGCCACGACGTTTCCAGGATTCTGCACTACCCATGAGTTGCTCTTTCGGAACTTTGAGGGCAAGGGCAGCATTGACACCGCGTCAGAAGTTTTCCTGCAGATCTATCGCGCCGCATGCAGGGAACTCTTCCGAGCAAGATTCGTCGTCGAACAGCACGACTGGATGATGACTGAGTATTGCAAGGCACGAGACGAGGGCCTCGTCCGACTCATTCGAGATCGTGCGCGAGCGCTGGGGCTTCAAAAGGAGACGGACCTGGGCTCGTTGCACTTCGAGAGCGACCCGCTGGTAGATGGTGCGAATGAACGCGCTCTTCCGATTCGCGATCTGATAACTCACTTGGAGCAGCGTCTTCTACCAGCGCTTGAGCGTGCCGTGTTCAATGCAGACGATTCCGGAGTATCCGTGATTGCAACCGAGGTCAATGTCGAAATACCAGTAGCGCTTGCGGGATCGGGATCCTTCTGGGTTACCGAAGGGGGTACCGAAACAAGGATCGTATTGTTGATGAACGTAGTTCCTCAGTCTGGATGCACGCTCATCGTGATGGCGACGCTTGCCGAAGAAGAACGATTTCTCAATGCCTACCAAGCGCGGTGGATGAACCATGCACTGAGCATCCTGTCGATGATCGAGTCCTGGATGATCAACGGCACTGATCAATGGTGCATCAGACCTAGCACTTGGGAGAAGATACCGACACTTCGAGCGGCCGGACTGCTAGCGGAGATTATGGGATTCAAGCGTAATGTCGGAGAAGAATGCGACGCTTCAATCTTCGACGACATACGTTCTGAGCTCATACGAGCCTCAGAGGTCGCGAATGCAAGCAACAGGACGCCGGAGTACATCAGATTCATCGAATCAGAGCAAAGGAAAATGGCGTAAGATTGATTCTCCAGACGTGGCGAACGGAGCTTCGTTTGAAGCGATCTAAGACATCAATCGACTCGGACACCCTACGGCGTTCCGCGGCTCCGTCGCCTCACTCTCCGCCAGGCGTCGGTTATCTCCAGCATTGGGCCGCTCAGAAGCCGCTGCGCAGCCCTTGCTAGTCACTTTTTTCAACAATTGAAGCTGAAAGGAAAGCGCAGTGAGAATCAACGTCTACGCTGAAGAACTTCCCACCGTTACTGAACTTGAGGCCGAAGGCGATCGAGTTGTCCTAAGAACGAAGCAGCTCGATGAGGTCAGCTTCCCGCATTTCGGGATTCAGTTCTTGGTCGGCCCTCGAAAAGAGCACACTCCAGGCGATGACGACACGTCTGCCGTGACGTTCTGGTTCTCAGACGTTCACCACAAGCAATCACTCGCGTGGATGCTCAGAAAGGCACTTGAGGAACTCGAGAAGTCACTGCTGTAAGCCTCCCTGCGCGGCCAAACAGGTCGTTCGACATGGGCACGCAGCAGTATTGCTGCCGCAAGGCGTGCTAGTGGGTCACTTGGCAACTGAATAGGGATTGTTACGTCTAAACGGCAAAGACG
>CAMLDH010000153.1 GCA_946478765.1 uncultured Oxalobacteraceae bacterium
AAATACTAAAGCAAGCCGCATGACTTGACGCGTCATCTTTGTTGACAACTACCGGGGTTGTGGTGCCTTCGATGGTTCTGTCGCGTTAAGCCGAGCCATCAAGGGGTTGTGTACGGGCATTGCGCGTCGAAAGCGCAGACGTATTACGGCTTCAAAGGCTTGTTGCTGATCGATGAACGCGGTGTGATTGGCATATTGCCTTGGTGCCGGCCAATATCGATGAGCGCGATGCCCTGGAGGATCTGGAACTGGCGCGCCTCATGGGGATGCTGCTGGGAGACAAAGGCTTCATCCGGCCTGAATTGACGGCCCGGCTGGCCGCTCAGCGACTCGATTTGCAGACGCCGAAAAGGAGCAACATGCAGGAAACGCGCAGCCAGGGGTTTCTGGCGTGGATGAAAGGGCAGCGCCGTCTGG
This sequence comes from uncultured Oxalobacteraceae bacterium, assembly GCA_946478765.1. Next base: position 418 of record CAMLDH010000153.1, read on the forward strand.
TTGAAACGGTCATTGGCCAATTGGCCGAGCGGTTTCATATCGAGAGGACCCGAGCCCGCGATGTCTGGCATCTGGTTTCCCGCATCGCGCGCAAAATCGCCTCGCATACGTTATGTGTCTTGATCAACAGAACTCTGAATGGGCGGGATCTCGATATTGAAAACCTCGTTGCCGTGTAAGTCGCACATCGCGTTCTATATGTAAAAGACAAAATAGATGAATCAGGCCATCTAACACACTCACCAAAAGAAATCGTTCGGATTGCTGTTCAGCTAACGCGGATTTAGGTCAAAGGAAATTGAATTTTCTTCAACGAATTAAATTAGCCCAACTAATAATAACAATTGGTTTAGCACCATTCATCATAGTGGTTGCACTGGAGACAATTGTGATTATGACTTTACCTCTGATCACAACAAATGTTGGTGGTTCTGACGTTTTTTCTTTTGTCTTTCTTGGTGTGGTTACATATAGCTTTGCATTGTTGGTTGCCGGACCAGGAGTTGTTTGGCTTACTTTATTAATTTACAAAAATGCTGCTTTGCGCTCAGTTAAGGCAACAGTTTTAGTTGTCGTTGCGATTCTAATTTTTCTCTCTCCATTGATCTGGAACATTTGGTTCTTTGCTCGGCATTGACCTGACTCGGGATCATCAGCTTGTCGCGCTCGCGACTGCAAAAGACAAAGCAGTGTTTGAATGGTAACCACAAGTTTTTATTGAGCTTTTTACAAAAAGCCGCCCAATAAAAAAACGACGCACACGGCGTCGTTTTTTATTGGCGAAGCGAAAAACTTTTACCCCAACTGCCCCAGCAAGGTTTCTGCATTCGACACTTCGAATTTGCCGCCGTCCTCGACATTCAATTGCTTCACCACGCCGTCTTCAACCAGCATCGAGTAACGCTGCGAGCGCGTGCCCATGCCGAATTTGCTGAAGTCCGCATCGAGGCCCAGCGCTTTGCTGAATGCAGCATTGCCGTCCGCCATCATGCGCACGGTGCCGGTCGCTTTTTGGTCGCGGCCCCAGGCACCCATCACGAATGCATCGTTGACCGAGATGCACCAGATTTCATCGACGCCTTTGGCTTTCAGGTCGGCCGCGTGCTTCACATAGCCGGGAACGTGTTGCGCAGAGCAAGTCGGCGTGTATGCGCCCGGCAAACCGAAGATCGCGATCTTCTTTCCTTTGGTCAGGTCGCCTACGTTAAAGGTGTTCGGGCCGAGCGAACAGCCGGCAGCTTCGACTTCGATAAATTCTGCCAGTGCGCCTTCCGGCAGGCGGTCGCCAATCTTGATGGTCATGAAAACTCCTATGAAGTGGTTGAGCAATATTGCTAAATAAAAACGCCGCGCCAGCGAGGCGCGGCGTGCAAACCGCAGTATGCCTTGTTCTGCTTTTTCCTGCAGACGGCCAACCGCCCGGTCTCATCCGGGCAGATGGATCAGTCCGCTTGCTTGCGCAAAAAGGCTGGAATGTCGTACGTTTCCATGCCGTTCTTTTCCAGCGCACGCACCGTCTCCGATGCCGATTCGCGACGCCATACCGCCGGCGCTTTCAAACCGTCAAACGACGGTGCCGACTGCGCGGCGCTGTGGCCCTGCATCATGCCGGTATGGGCCATCATCGGTTCGTTATGGGTACCGGTGCGCAGCACCGGCGTCTGCACCAGTTGCACTGTCTTGCGTGCACGGCCGAGGCCGGTGGCAACCACGGTTACGCGAATGTCGTCGCCCATCGTGTCGTCATACGCGATCCCCTGCGCGATCGACGCATCGGGCGCGGCGAATGCCCGCACCGTCGCCATGACTTCCTTGATTTCCTTGCCCTTGAGGCCACGGCTGGCGGTCACGTTGACCAGCACGCCGCGCGCGCCGGACAAGTCGATGCCGTCCAGGAGCGGCGATGCAACCGCCTGCTCGGCGGCGATGCGCGCACGATCGACACCGGTGGCCGTTGCGGTGCCCATCATGGCCTTGCCCTGCTCGCCCATGATGGTTTTCACGTCGTTGAAGTCGACGTTGATGTGGCCCGGCACATTGATGATTTCGGCGATGCCGGCCACTGCATTGTTCAGCACATCGTCGGCATGTTGCAGCCATTCGATCATGCTGTCGTCTTCATAGATCTCTTCCAGTTTTTCATTCAGGATGATGATCAATGAATCGACATGCTGCGACAACGCTTCCAGACCTTCGTCGGCGATGTCCATGCATTTCTGGCCTTCATACGAGAATGGCTTCGACACCACTGCAACGGTCAGCGCGCCCTGCGCTTTTGCCACTTCTGCGACGATCGGCGCGGCGCCGGTGCCGGTGCCGCCGCCCATGCCGGCAGCGATGAACACCATGTGCGCGCCGCGCAATGCATCCTCGATGCGCGAGCGCGACTCTTCCGCCAGTTGGCGGCCGACTGCCGGCTTCATGCCGGCGCCCAGGCCGGTTTCGCCGATCTGGATGATGTTGTGCGCCTTGGATTGCTTCAATGCTTGCGCATCGGTGTTGGCGGCGATGAATTCAACGCCGGACACGCCTTTGTTGATCATGTGTTGTACCGCATTGCCGCCGGCGCCGCCGACACCGACGACCTTGATCACGGTGCCCAGTGTTGCGTTATCGAGCAGATCGATTTCCATGATGACTCCTTGAAGTATGCAGTTTTCAGTCGTTAGTCACCGCGCGATGCGGCGACTAGCAACTGCCAACTGCAGGTTGCTATACAAATAAAAAATTAATGTCACGAAAAAACACGGCATACCGCCCGGCCGATTTTTTCATTCCATCCCGTTTAGAAATTACCCAAAAACCATTCCTTCATGCGCTGCCAGATTGCCTTCACCGACCCATCCTGCCGAGTCACGATGTGACCGCGCAAATACTGCTTTTTTGCTTCCAGCACCAAACCCAACACGGTTGCATAACGCGGGCTGCGCACGACATCCGCCAGTTGCCCGCTGTATTCAGGTGTGCCGAGGCGGGCCGGTTTCAGGAAGATGTCTTCCGCCAGTTCCACCATGCCCGGCATCATTCCGGAACCGCCGGTCAGCACGATGCCGGAAGACAGCACTTCTTCGTAACCCGACTCGCGCACCACCTGGTGCACCAGCGCAAATAATTCTTCGACACGCGGCTCGATCACCGCCGCCAATGCCTGGCGCGACAAGGTGCGCGAACCGCGATCGCCCAGGCCGGGCACTTCCAGCGTTTCGCCAGGGTCGGCCAATACTTGCTTGGCGACGCCGTAACGCAACTTGATTTCTTCCGCTTCCGAAGTCGGCGTACGCAATGCCATGGCAATGTCATTGGTGATCTGATCGCCGGCAATCGGGATCACGGCGGTATGCCGAATCGCGCCTTCGGTAAAAATGGCGACATCGGTGGTGCCGCCGCCGATATCGATCAGCACCACGCCCAATTCTTTTTCATCCGGCGTCAACACCGCGTCGGCGGACGCCATCGGTTGCAAAATCAGATCGGATACTTCCAGTCCGCAACGACGCACGCACTTCACGATGTTTTGCACCGCCGATACCGCGCCGGTGACGATATGCACCTTGACTTCCAGTCGAATGCCGCTCATGCCGATAGGCTCGCGCACGTCTTCCTGGCTATCGACGATGAATTCCTGCGGCACCGTATGCAGCAATTGCTGATCGGTCGGAATGTTGACCGCTTTCGCTGTTTCAATCACGCGCGCCACATCGGCGGCGGTCACTTCCTTGTCCTTGATCGCCACCATGCCGCTGGAGTTGAAGCTGCGGATATGGCTGCCGGCGATGCCGGTATATACATTCCTGATTTTGCAATCGGCCATCAGCTCCGCTTCTTCGAGCGCGCGCTGAATGGATTCGACAGTCGCCTCGATATTGACGACCACGCCTTTCTTCAGACCCTTCGATTCCGCCTGCCCCAGGCCGATCACTTCATGCCGTCCGTTCGGCATGACCTCAGCCACCACGGCCACCACTTTCGAGGTGCCGATATCAAGACCGACGATTAAATTTTTTGCATCTTTTGTCATGTCGTTCCGTTTACTTTTTTTTGCCGTCCAACCCAAACGCCAAGCCACTGGCCTTTAACGCCATGCCATTCGGATAACGCATATCCACGCTTTCGATCCGATCCTGCAATCGCGCCACCAGTTGCGGATAGATATGCACCAGCCGATCGACCCGCTCCCGCAGCGTCGTCCTGCTTTGTTCGCGTCCCAACTCCACGGTCATCCCATTGTTCAACTTGACCGTCCATGCGTACCGCTTCGACAACTGCACCGAATCGGGCGCAAGATTGGCTGGCGCAAACCAGTCGCGCAACTCCTTGAAACGCGCGACCACTTCCTTCTCGCTGCCTTCCGGACCGGAAAATTCCGGCAGCTCGCCGTCTTCCTCCGCTTCCGCCAGATTGACGGTAAACACATCCCCTTTTACCGACAACAAACGCCCTTCGTCACCCCAGGCGCCCAACAGCGCGTGCTCTTCCAGCGTCACGATCAACTGGTTCGGCCATTCGCGCCGCACCGTCGCCTTGCGCACCCATGGCACCGACTCGAACGCGAGTCGCACCGCATCCAGATTGGCGGTAAAAAAATTGCCCTTGATGCGCGGCAGCGCCGTGCCTTTCACGGTCGAGCGTGTGATATGCCGCAAGTCCGACTCTGCCGCGCCTTCGATGCGGATCACCTTGAGCGTAAACATCGGGCGCTGCGCGATCCACCACAAGCCGGCAGACAGCAATGCGAGCGCAAACAATCCAAGCAAGGCATTGGAAGTCGCGTTCAACATTTTGATGTCATGCCACATTGTCTTTTCCTGATCCGCTTAAGTGGGTGTCCAGTCTTTGGTGGGCGTCAATTCCAGCGCCGCCGATTTCAAAATCTCCACGCACAAATCTTCGTAATTCACGCCGGCCGCCTTGGCCGCCATCGGCACCAGAGAATGCCCGGTCATGCCTGGCGAAGTATTGATTTCCAGCAAAAATGGTTCGTTGTCCGACGCGCGCAGCATGAAATCCACGCGTGCCCAACCGGCACTTCCCACCGCGTTGAATGCGCGTACCGCCAGCGACTGAATCCGTTTCGTCAATTCTTCATCCAGCGGCGCCGGGCACAAATACTGGGTATCGTCGCTGAAGTACTTGTGCTGATAGTCGTAATTGCCTTCGGGCGCACGGATCTCGACGATCGGCAACGCGCGCGCAGCGCGGCCCTTGCCGAGCACCGGCACCGTCAATTCGCGTCCGGTGACGAATTCCTCCGCCAGCACGACCTCGTCGTATTTGGCGCAATGCGCAAAGGCGTCGCGCATGCCCGAATGAGCCACGACCTTGCTGATACCGATGGTGGAGCCCTCGTGCGGCGCCTTGAGCATCAGCGGCAATCCCAGATCGTCCGACACCTGGCGCAGCTCTTCGAGTGTCGCTGCCTTTGCATCCAGCACGACAAAGCGCGGCGTCGGCAAACCGTGACTGAGCCAGACGCGCTTGGTCATGATCTTGTCCATCCCAATCGACGACGCCATCACGCCGGAACCGGTGTACGGAATGCCGAGTTGCTCCAGCACGCCTTGCAAGGTGCCGTCTTCGCCGTAACGGCCGTGCAATGCGATGAACACGCGGTCGAATTTCTCCGCCGCCAGTTCCGCCAGACTGCGTTCGGCCGGATCGAATGCATGCGCGTCGACCCCCTTGCTTTGCAGCGCCTTCACCACGCCGCTGCCTGACATCAGCGACACTTCGCGTTCGGCGGAACGTCCGCCAAAGAGCACGCCTACTTTTCCGAATTCATTTGCCATGTTTGCACTCATCCTTTTTGCGGCGCCGCCAATTGCGCCAATTTACCCGGCACCGCGCTGATCGAACCCGCGCCCATCGTGATCACCACGTCGCCGTGGCGCGCGATAGCCATGATGGTGGCGGGCATCTCCGTCATATCTTCCACAAATACCGGTTCCACCTTGCCGCCGACGCGCAACGCATGCGCCAGGGAGCGTCCGTCGGCTGCCACAATCGGTTGTTCACCGGCGGCATACACTTCCGCCAGCACCAATGCATCGGCAGAAGACAACACTTTCACGAAATCCTCGAACAGGTCGCGCGTGCGTGTGTAGCGATGCGGTTGAAACGCCAAAACCAGACGCCGCCCCGGGTACGCGCCGCGTGCCGCTGCCAGCGTCGCCGCGGTCTCCACCGGGTGATGGCCGTAATCATCGACCAGCGCGAAACTGCCGCCGGCTTTGCCATCGACGTCCGGCAATTTGATGTCGCCATAACGGGTAAAACGGCGGCCGACACCATTGAATTCACGCAACGCCTTTTGCGTCGCATGATCGGCCACACCGAGTTCACGCGCGATGGCGATTGCGGCACACGCGTTTTGCACGTTATGCATGCCGGGCTGGTTCAGGCTTACCTGCATCGGCGCATAGCCATTCTGGATCACGGTGAATTGCATGTGGCCATCGACCGGCTTCGCGTCGATTGCGCGCACTTGCGCTTCTTCATGAAAGCCGTAGGTGGTGATCGGCTTGGCAACGAAGGGCATGATTTCACGCACGTTCCGGTCGTCGATGCAGAGTATCGCGACGCCATAAAACGGCAGCCGGTGCGTAAATTCAATGAACGCCTGTTTCAGCTTGGCGAAACTGTGATCATAGGTTTCCATATGATCGGCATCGATGTTGGTGATCACTTCGATCACCGGCGACAGGTTCAGGAACGACGCATCCGATTCATCCGCCTCGGCGACGATGAAATCGCCGGCGCCGAGCTTGGCATTGGCGCCGGCACTGGTGAGACGCCCGCCGATGACGAAGGTCGGATCGAGGCCGCCTTCGGCCAGCACGCTTGCCACCAGGCTGGTGGTGGTGGTCTTGCCGTGGGTGCCGGCAATCGCGATGCCGCTTTTCAGACGCATCAATTCGGCCAGCATCATCGCACGCGGCACGATCGGGATGTGCTTGGCACGCGCCGCCACCACTTCCGGATTATCCGCCTTGACTGCGGTGGACGTGACGATCGCATCGGCGCCGTCGACGTTTTTCGCCGCGTGGCCCAGCGTGACTTTCGCGCCCAGTTCGGCCAGCCGCTGCGTGGCGGCGTTACTGCCGAGATCGGAGCCCGATACGGCGTAGCCGAGGTTGAGCAATACCTCGGCGATGCCGCTCATGCCGGAGCCGCCGATGCCGACAAAATGGATATTCTTGACTTTATGTTTCATGCTGTTTTATCCGATCCTGCCAATTCTTCCAATACATTTGCAATTGCATCATTCGCGTTGCGCTGGCCGATCGCATAGGCCGCTTCGGCCATCTTTTGGCAGGCTGCGCGGGTCAGCGACTGCAACAACGACGCCAGGCGTTGCGGCGTCAATTCAGTTTGCGGCAGATGCAGCGCTGCCGTCTGCTTCACCATCCATTGCGCATTGTCGCATTGGTGTGACGTGGTCGATACCACCAGCGGCACCAGCACACTGGCGACGCCGGCCGCGGTCAACTCCGACACCGTAATCGCGCCGGCGCGGCAAATCACCAGATCCGCTTCTGCATAACGGCGCGGCATGTCGTCGATGAAGTCGACCACTTCCGCCTGCACTTGCGCTTTTGCATACGCGTCGCGCAATGCATCGATATGCTGCTTGCCCGATTGATGCGTAACGCTCGGGCGCTGCGCTTGCGGAATATGCGCCAGCGCCGCCGGCAGACATTCATTCAATGCCTTGGCGCCGAGACTGCCGCCGACAATCAATAAGCGCAATGGGCCGTTGTGCGCTGCATAGCGCGCGGCCGGCAACGGCAACGCGAGGATTTCCTTGCGCACCGGATTGCCAGTCACCAGTGCCTTGCCTGCGGCATTGCCGAAATTCGCGGGAAATCCGAACAGCACGCGCCGCGCGTTCGGCGTCAGCGCCTTGTTCGACAACAGCAATGCGGCATCTGCATTCACCAGCGCCAG
>CAMLDH010000154.1 GCA_946478765.1 uncultured Oxalobacteraceae bacterium
GGGAAATTTGCATAAAACAAATAATGCGTAGTCCAGGCATGCATCGATGCGCCAGAAATGGTGAGGGCAACTGCCAAATAGAGCCAAGCTAACGGGATGACCCGGCAAAAGCGGCGAATCAGAAAATCCGGAATGCTGCGTTCCGTGAGCAAAATAGACGTAATCAAAAATCCGGAAAGAATAAAAAATATAACCATCCCCAAGATACCGACGCCGTAATTCAATTGCCACGCTTTGCGGCCGAGCGGAAGCAAATGGGCCGCGAGCACCAATAAAATGCTGAGTCCTCGCCACCCATCCAACACGCTAAGGTGCACACCAGGGTTCACACTCGATCCCGGCGCATATGGAACTTTATGATCAAATCGCACTTTCTTCCCTTACCATGTTCAACTTCAGCACACCTTGACCGTTTTCGATCGCGAATCAGCCGCCACCACGGCGCATGCCGAACCTGCGACAAACCAGAAATACCAATTAAAAACCAGATACGCAGCCATGTTGTCGGAGAAGGAGACCATCAGATATTGAATGACCAGCGATATCAGAATGAAGCCGCCCAGCTTATCTATCGGCAGCATCTTCCTTAACAACCACAACAAGCGGCCAAACAGCCACAGATAGGCGAGCAAGCCGAGCGCGCCCAATTCAAAAATCCACTGGACGTAAAGATTGTGGGCGCCAAAATTGGTTTTCCCGGCGAGGGGGAAAAACGTTGGCGAATAGTGTTGAAACGAATCGATGCCGTACCCCAGGAGGTAATGCTCGGGACGCATCCATTTCAAGCCGGACTCCCAGATATACACGCGCCAGGCGAACGAGTTCAATTTTGCATACTGGACGACTTCATTGCCGGCGCCCAGATCAAGCACGCGATCGCGCACGCTCGGGACAAGCAAGGCAAGCAAGGGAATCAGAATCAGATACAACAAATAGCGGCGCTCAAAAATCAACCCGTATACGGCGAACAACGAGAAGCATGCGATCCAGGCACTCCTGGTCTGGGTCAACATCAAGAGCGCAAGCATAAAAAACGTATACCCGGTCAATATCAGCCGGTTTTGCGTTGACAAAGTCGTGGCGTCACTTTTGAGCACGTACAAACCCAACGAGATGACCAGGGTCAAATAGAATGCAAAGATATTCGGATGGGAAAATGTGCTTTGCAGCCTCGCCCCATTCGGCCCGACAACGCCACCGTGCACCGCGATATCCGCCACGGCGTAAATCGCCGGCAACACGGAAGACCACAAAACGATCCGTATGCAGCGTTTGAAATCGTCTGGGGATCGGATCAAATAAAATGCACTGACAAAAATTGCACAATAGGAGATCAGCGCAAGATAGAGTCGGATCGCATCGCCTTTTACCGGCGCGGTCACGACACCGACCAGACCCAGGATTAAAAATGGGATCCACATCGACAGCATTTTTTTCGGCAAGAAGCTGGGCTTTTCGGCTACCAGCAGCAATGCAATCAAGATCACAAAGGCATTGATCAAACCGCCTACGCCAATTTGCATCGCCCCCAAGGAAAACTTCGTCGATGCAAAGAAGACGTCACCGGATGCCCGGAATAAAATGATCGACAGCAGCAGCAACATCCGGCTGTATAGCAGCAACAGGCCCAAGAGCAGCAGTGCAGGCAACGCCATCGAGCGAGCAATACTGTCATCCATCGCGCCGACATAGGCCGGGAGCGCCAATCCAACCAGCATGGCAATGAAAACGATCGCAGCCATATAGAATAGCTGGGGCGACAGGCGTAAGCGCTTTTCCATAAAAATACAGGCGTCAGGCACGATGGAATGCATGCATCGTCATCATCAAGAACCTTCTTGATGCGCGCAACATGAGATGAACCGAGTCTTTCAATTCACCCGCCGAGGGTCCGCAACGCAAACGCTGCAAGCCACTCGCAATCGCATCGGGAACACTGCCTGCATCGGCAAAGATGCTCATGAAAGAGCGAAACGCACGACGCCGGTACGGGCGCGGCAGTGCGGAATAATCGTGTGCATATTTCTTGAGAATGCGCCTGTGCCCTTGAATGACCGAGCGCGGGTTGGTTGAAATCCGAACCTTGTCGGACACGCTTTGCAAATAGCACACTGCGTATTCGCGCAGGCAATGCACCGATGCGCGCCTGGTCAGACGGATGAACAAGTCCCAGTCCTGACAACTTCGAAATGATTCATCGAGCGCCCCGACCTCGATGAGCAAGGACTTGCGAACGACAATATTGGAAAAGGAACCGATAAAGTTCGATACCAGCATCTCCTCAAAGCACTCGCCCTCGATCTCGGGATGAATGCGCAAGATTTCCGTGCCGGCGTCATCGACACAAGACAGCCAGGTGTAGCTCAGACCCCATGTCGGCCCAAGCCGCCGCAGCATCGCAATTTGTTTTTCCAGCTTGTCCGGCTGCCAGTGGTCGTCACTGTCCAAGAAGGCGACGAACTCGCCTTGCGCGATCCGGATGCCGGTATTGCGCGCGACTGCCCCGCCCTGGTTTTCCTCATGCGCGAGGTAGCGGATGCGCGCGTCGGCAATGCGCAACACCTGCGCCCGCGTATCGTCGCTCGACGCATCGTCGACGACAATGATTTCAAAGTCGGTGAAGGTCTGATTCAGTACGCTTCGGATGCATTGCGCAATGCAATACCCTCGGTTATACGACGGAATGATGACGCTAACGACAGGCATGGACAATCCTCCTGCAGTGATTCCAGCAATATCAGCGATGTTCATGGGTGCAGTCCGGATGGCTTGAGTATCAACATTGGCTGCGTTTTAAAACCGCGCAGCAGCCAGGACGAGATCGTGCGCGATTCTGCCGAACGCACACCATGACGCACAGCGTACGAGCAAAAGCGCGCAGCCATCGTTGCCTTTGCCCTGTCGGAAATCACCTTGCGAAAAGCCAGTTCGCGCGCCAGCGCGTCGCTGGCCGGCACAATCCTCGCCAATACCTTGCGCAGCGCTTCATATTCCGCGGAAAAATCGGTCTGCCCCTCGATCTCGAACAAGCGCTCACCGTGGTTGCAAAATGGTGCGATATCAACGTGCGCCACACCATGCAAAATAGAGACGGATTCGGCAAGATATCGGGAAATAGTGAGCGCCACCCGCATCTGATCCAGGTATTTTGTTGCGCCGACGTTTGCGCCATGCCATCGATACTTGATCAGGCCGCGATCGATGTTGATGCATCGCGCAACCAGTGCCAGTTGTCCGAACAAAAAGTAATCTTCCGCCAGCCCTGGAACATGAAGCCGTCTCTCGGCCGGCACCGCACCGATGAAATCCTCGCCATAGCGAACGCCCCCTGCCCGCCCCAAGCGGCACATCGCCTCGAACCGCAGCGCGGCCGACGGATGGCATATCGGCGTTCGAAACAATGCGCCTGCGGCCACCCCATGGGGGCCGGTCGGCATATCGATTTTTCCGATCGTCCTGCCATGCGCATCGATAACGTCGCCCAGCGAACCCGCCACGACCAAGGCACGATCGGCATCAAACGCGCGCGCCAACACCGCCATCCTGTCCGGCAGCGAGACATCGTCGGCATCCTGGCGCAACACATATTCGCAATCGCACAGATCCAGACCGCGGTTGAGCAAACCGGATAATCCTTGCGCTTCGGGGAAAGAGCGAACAATGACTCTTGCATCGCGTTCGGCATACGCTTCCGCCAGTTCGACACTGCCATCCGTCGATCCGTGATCCAGAACGATCAGGCGCCAATCCTTGAAAGTCTGGTGCACGATACTGTCCAACGCCTCGGCAAGAAAAGCGAGCCCGTTTTTCACCGGCAGCAATACATCAAAAGTGGCCATTTATTTATCCCCTGCTTTCTTCTGAAAACATAAATTACGTTGGGCTGATAAAGCGTTAGCCCAACCCACAACCTAAAAACGAGCGCAAGCGAATCAGTTGCGGGCGCAGCAGCAACAGACTTGCCGCGCCATATATCGCCACGCCCATGGCGACCAGTATGAGAAACGCCAACAAGACGTTATGAACGGATGCCGAGACGATTTCCGCCATCGCAATCACCACGCACGCCATGAAAATCGACGCCGCAACGGCTGGCGCGATACAGCGCATCAGCGCGCCCAAGGTAATGCCTATCGTGCGTCCGCTGAAATACAGGGCCGGCAAGGCATTGAGAACGTTGGCCGCCAGATAGGCCGCCGCCACACCTTCGATGCCCCAGCGGGAACCGACGAAAAAAGCGGCAACCTGCAACGCTGCCCCCACCAAACCCAGCCGCAACATCAGGCCGGTACTGCCGCGCGACATCAGCACCGTGCCTGTGGTGCTGACTAACGATTGAATGAAACCGACCGGCGCCAGCCAGGCAAGAATCACGGCCGATGCGTGCCATTTTTCGCCTAGCGTCACGTGCACAAAGGGCTCTCTCAGGGCGAACAAACCGGCCATGAGCGGCGCCGTCAAGAAGGCGATGAAACCGACCGCCTTCAGATACAAACTGGCCACATCGGCGACCGCCTCTTGTTTGCGGCTCATGATGGGGTACAACACCCGTGATACGACAAAGGTCATGTTCTGCAGCGGGAATAGCATCACCCGATACGCCATTGAATAGACCCCCAACGCCGCCGTGCCAAGAATTCTGCCGATGACCATGCTGTCGGCGTTACGGGAAAAATACAGCACGAAATTGAACAGAGACAGATTGCCGCTGAAGCGGACGATCGATTTGAATTCCTGTACGCTCCAATGCCGGCGTGGGCGAAATGTCGAGCGCATCACGATGATCGCGGTCGATACCGCGGTCGCAACAATGATCTGCAATACCAGGCTGAAAACGCCCGCCCCTCGCAACGCCAACAGCAACGCAACCGCCAGCCCGGCCAGTGCGGCGGCAATCTCCGCGCCCGCCACGATCGAAAACTTCGATTCGCGTTCCAGCAACGCCTGGTGCAGCACGCCCAGGCTGGTCAACGGAAAGACGAACGCCAACAGATACAGCACGTTAGCCAGCCCCGCTTCGTGAAAAACATAGGCCATCAACGGCGCGCCGGCGGCGACGAGAACCCCGATCGCCAAGCCAAGACCCATATTGGTCCAGTGGACGGTACTCGCCATTTCGGGAGAAACATCCTTGGCCTGAATGACGGCAGCAGCCGTTCCCATATCCCGAAAAAGATAGGCGAGATTGGTCACGATAGCCGCCAATGCCATCAGGCCATACGCTTCGGGCGCCAGCAATCGCGCCAGAATGGTCATGCTGACCAATTGCGACACTACCCTGGCCGCTTGCGACAGCGAAACCCATCGTGCATTTGAAATTGTGGACAACGTTTTCCTATCTGATGAATTTCTGTTTGAGGATGGAAAGTCTTCCATGCAGAGCCGGAGGAACCCCCATTTCATAAAGCTGCCTGGGCGTAGGAAAGCGCCCCAATCTGATCAACAAAATAAATATTTTTATATATGCCGGACGCGACTTGATCGCTTTGCATATCGCAAAATATCCACGCAAAATATTGTAAAAACGCCTGACCAGATCACGCAGGATTGGCGCAACCTGCGCCCTGTTTTTTTTGCAGTAGGACGCAATCGATTCCATCGTGCGCAGATAGCCAATCGCATTGCGTCTTGATTTCGGCAGCGTCATCGTCGATGCCTGACGGATGCGCCGTTTGAAGAATGTTTTTCCAAGACATAGCGACACGCCGGCAGCACAACTGAGCCGCATAATGAGCTCCTCGTCTTCATGCACAATGTCCATGAATGCGAGGTCGTTGTCACGCCATAGAACTGTCTTTGACAGATACAAGCAGGGGCTGGCGAAATAGACATTCCGCCGCAGCATAAAACCTGTCGCATCAATGCCGGACGGGTATTCCATGTCGATTTTTCTATCGTACGACGGCATGTATTCCGATCTGCATCCCGCATCCAGAAATGACTCGCCTGAAAAATAAATGATGTCGATATCGGGCTTTTTGCTCACCAATGCATGCATCGATTCGACAAAATCCGCATTGAGCAAATCATCCGAGTCAAAAAAATAGACATAGTCGCCGCTTGTCTGCGACAAGCCAAAATTTCTGGCGCACCCTTGCCCATTATTTTTGGTATGAAAAATTTTTACCCCGGCGACATCCTGGTATTGGTCGATTAACGCTGCGGTGCCGTCGGTACTGCCATCATTCACAATAATAATTTCATGGAATTTTTCAGTCTGATTCAGCAAAGAGTCGATCGCCGAGACGACATAATTTTCTACGTTATATGCCGGCACGATGGCAGTGATCTTAATTTTGTTTTGCATTTTTCAATCTATATGGCTGGCTTTTGAGGCGCTTGCAATCCAAGAAAAAAACGTGCGATAACCGGCGATGTTTTCAGGAGTTCATGCATCAGATAACACGCCAGCAGGGCCACCACCACGCGCGGGAGCGCCTGCGGTATGCCGAATTTTTTTGCCATCATCAGTTGCACAAATTGATGCAGGAACATGATCGTCATCGACGCGCCGCCAATCGCCGCAAGACCGCGCCCGACAGTGTTTGACTGCAGGCGCCGGGCCATCACTGCCAGTACCGCAGCCCACGCAATCGCGCTGACGAGCGTGACCACAGGGATGCCGTAGTCAACCTGCTTCATGTCGAAAGAATTGCGGATGCCGAACACGTTCAGCGCCACCGCAGTCAGTGCGACAAGCGCAAACACCGGCATGAACCTTGAAATTTCGCCGGCGATGTCGCGACAGCGCGCCCAATAGCCGATGAAGTAAATCGGCGCGGCAATCAGTACGATGTTGGCGCTCCACGGCAGCCACCACTGCGGCAACAGAAAGGCATTCAGATAGGCGCACATCAGCATCACGCCGCACATCAGCGCGCAGCGCGACAGCGCGTATCTACGCAACAGGAAGTGCATCAGTTGCTGCGTCAAAAAATAGCATGTCACGAACCAAAACACGGCCGCAAAGCCGGTCAACAATTGTCCGCCCACGAACATCGGCTTGATCAGAGCAGTGAATATCCATGCGCCGGTCCATGGCTGATCAGGAAACGCAATCATCAATTCCAACGGCCACAGAATCACCAGGAAGCTCAGATACGGCACCAGCAAGCTCAGCGTCTTTGCCTTCAAATAGGCGCGTTGAGGAATATCCGTGTTGTGAAGCCAGCCGCCGAGCAAAAAAAACAAAGGCATGTGGAACATGAAAATCGTCTTCACCAGCAATTGGTTATACGTGATGTGCCCCACCACCACCGAGATGATGCCCAAGCCCTTCAATACGTCTATCCAGCGCTGTCTTTTCATGCGCAGCGAGCCTTGAAAACTGGTGCAATCAAAACTCATTGAGCACCGTACCGACCACGGCGACGCTGGCATGATTCATCGTGTCCACCAAATCATGCAGCGCACGAATGCGGCTGACGTCTTTGCGCGCGATCACCAGCGCTGCACCGGCGCGGGCGGCGATGCTTTGCGCATCTGCGCACACATCGGTGGCAGGCGTATCAATCAAGATGACGTCATACCGGTGCGCGAATTCACGCAGCAATTGCTGGAATATCGGCCGGGCAAGCAATTCCTGCGGATTGGGTGGCATGGCGCCGGCCGACAGCACAGAGAGATCGATCATCGAGGGAATGCGCGCAACTGCGTCGATGTCGCCGCGGCCGGAAAGAATAGCGGACAGGCCATTACGATTTGGCAGACCGAACAACGCGTGCTGGCGCGGGTTGCGCATGTCGGCGTCGATCAAAAGAGTACGCTCGCCGAGTTGAGAGAACACCACCGCCAGATTCGCAGCGAGAAAGCTGCGGCCTTCATTGCGTCCCGGGCTGGCGATCGCGAGCGCAGTGGGCCCTTCAGCGCGATCGAACCAACGCACCATGAGCTGGCTGCGCAGCGCACGCAGCGCTTCGACCTGTGCACAAAAGGGCTCGTAGGCTGCGCTCACCTCAAGGCTGACCTGACTTTGGCCTTTCACCAAATAGGGGAACTCGAACTGGCGCGACAGTCCCAGTTCGATGTCGGCCTGCGTCAATAAGCCCATGCCGATCGCGGTCTCGCCGAAATTCTGGCCACACTCGCGCTGAAGGCGCAAGATTTTTTCTGCGTTATCGGCACTGAGACGTCCGGCATCGATGAGGATCGCACCTATGGAGCGATGCCGCGAATGGGTGGTTTCCTTGCCGGTGCCCTCTGAAACGGCGTCGGTTTTGACGGGTATTTGGGTATTCATCATTTTTTCAAGGTGGTTGCTTCTAAGCAGGTATTCAGAATTCTTTTGACATGTTCGAAGGCGGGATGGAACCCG
>CAMLDH010000155.1 GCA_946478765.1 uncultured Oxalobacteraceae bacterium
CGGCATGATGGATAAACAGGATGTCAAAATATTTTTGACGACCTGCTTAGGTTAAAAACATTTGGCGGGTATCGGTCATGCTGCATTTATTTCCCCTCGATACGCGCGTTGACACGGCTTTGCAGCGTCGCCGATACTTTCGCCTTGGTGGTTGAACATCCCCGACATCTTCCACGCCAAACACCACCTTCATTTCCGGAGACCTTGCCTTATGTTGCGTCAAACTCTTCTCGTTCTAGCCATTGCCTTGTCCGTTGCCGCTTGTAGCAAGGGGCCGCAAGGAGGCGCCGGCAAGAAGACGGATGCAGCGGCGGAACAGCCGGTGCTGATCACTGCCGAGGATCTCATTACGCTGCATAGCGGCGACCTCGCATCGGGCCCCGTCATCACGGGTTCGGTGCAGCCCGAGCGGCGCGCCGACCTGCGCGCCGAGGTGTCGGCGGTCGTGCTGCAAGTGCTGAAGGAAAACGGCGAGAGCGTCAAACGCGGCGACTTGCTGGTGCGTCTGGACGACACGTCCATTCGCGATAGTCTGGCGTCGGCCGAAGCGGCCGCGCGCGCGTCGGTGCAGGCCTTCGATCAGGCGGAACGGCAATTTCAGCGGCTGAAGACCTTGCGCAGTTCCGGCATGGCATCGATGCAGCAACTGGAGGATGCGGAAATCCGCCGCAACAATGCGCAGAGCGACCTGATTGCGGCCAGGGCCCGCGCAGTGCAGGCGCGCCAGCAATCGCAACGCACCGAAGTGCGGGCGCCGTTCGACGGCGTGATCAGCGAGCGTAGAGTCTCCGCCGGCGACACCGCGCAAGTCGGCAAGGAGCTGTTGAAGGTCATCGATCCGACCAGCATGCGCTTCGAAGGCTTTGTGTCAGCCGACAAGATCAGCAGCGTCAAGGTCGGACAGCCGGTGCGCTTCCGCGTGAACGGCTACAGCCAGCAAGAGTTCAGCGGCGCCGTCAGACGGATCGATCCGGCCGCCAATCCGACCACGCGCCAGGTGGAAGTGTTGGTGGGCTTTGCCGACAGCACGCAGCCGCGCGTGTCGGGCCTGTATGCGGAAGGCCGCATCGAAGCCGGCAGCAGCCGGACGCTGATGATCCCGGATGCGGCACTGGTGCGCAACGGCGACAAGGCCTATGCGTGGCGCATGCAGGACGGCGCCCTGAAAAAGACCAGTATCGACATTGGCGAACGGGATCCGCGCCGGGGCGACTTTGTGGTGAAGAGCGGATTGGCCGATGGCGACAAAGTGATACGCAATCCGGTTTCCACGCTCAAGGATGGGCAAAAAGCCGAGACGGCTACCGCTGCTGCGGCGGCAACCATTGCACCGGCAGCGACCGGCGCCAAACCGGCCGCATCAACATCAGCGGGGAAATAAGCCATGTTCCTATCCGACTTCAGCATCAAACGTCCGATGGCGATGGTGGTGATCATCATTGCGCTGATGTGCGTGGGATTGCTTGCACTGAAAAATCTGCGCGTCAATCAAATCCCCGATGTCGAGCAACCTCTGCTCGTCATCAATATCCCGTATCCGGGCGCGTCGCCCGAGACGGTGGAACGAGAAGTCATCAATCGCATCGAGAAATCCCTGCAAAGCATTTCCGGCGTCTATCAACTGGCTTCCACCGCCAGCGAAGGCAGCGCGAAGATCGTGATCACGTTCAATTTCAACAAGAACATGATCGAAGCATCGGACGAGGTACGCAACGCCATTGCGTCGGTGCGGCACAAATTGCCGCTGGAAATGCGCGAGCCGATTTTGCAGCGCGTCGATCCGTCGGCGCAGCCGATCATGCAACTGGCCTTGTCTTCCAAGACACAGAGCCATGCCGAAATATCGCGCCTGGCGGAAGACGACTTGTCGGACAAGTTCCGCGGCATCGACGGCGTTGCCGTGGTCAATGTCGGCGGCGCGCTCAAGCGCGAACTGAGCGTGCTGTTGCGTGCCGAAAAGCTGCGCGAATATAACGTGTCGGTGGCGGAAGTGGTCAACGCGCTGCGCGATCAGAACGCCACTGCACCGGTCGGAAAAATCCGCGGCGTGCTCGATGAGAAAAGCATTCGGCTGATCGGACGCATCGAGTTGCCCGCCGAGTTCGAGCAAATCGTCATCAAGCGCCGCGGCAACGAAGTAGTGCGCCTGGGCCAGGTCGCCGGCATTGCCGACAGTTTTGCCGAGTTGAACAGCTTCAGCCTGCGCAACGGCAACCCCAATGTCGGGATGTCGATCACCCGTTCGCGCGACGCCAGCACGGTGACCACAGCCAACAAGATCCGCGCGCTGATCGCCAACATCAACAAGACGCTGCCGGCCGGCACCGCGATCGAGATTACGCAGGACGGCGGCAAGGATGCGGAAAGCAGCCTCAACAATGTGATCGACTCGCTGATGTTCGGCGCAGTCCTGACGATCTTCGTGGTCTACGTGTTCCTCAATTCGTGGCGTTCGACCCTGATTACCGCGCTGAGCCTGCCGACCTCGGTGATCGCCGCATTCATCGCAGTGTGGCTGTGCGGCTTTACCCTGAACTTCATGACGCTGCTCGGACTGTCGCTGGCGATCGGCGTGCTGATCGACGACGCCATCGTCGTGCGCGAAAACATTGTGCGCCACATGCAACTGGGCGCCGACCGGCGCACCGCCGCCAGCAAGGGCACGCAGGAAATCGGCCTGGCAGTGGCCGCGACCACCTTCTCGATCATTGCGGTCTTCATCCCGGTCGCGTTCATGCCCGGCATATCCGGCGAATGGTTCCGGCCGTTCGCATTGACGGTCGCCAGCTCGGTCATGGTGAGCCTGTTCATTTCGTTTACGCTCGACCCGATGTTGTCCGCCTACTGGGGCGATCCGGTCGGCCATCATCAGCAACCCCAACACGGCATCAGCCTCTGGCTGTCAAGATTCAACACCTGGTTCGACCATCAGGCCGACCGCTACGGGCACGTGATTGCATGGGCGCTGCATCACCGGCGCTGGATGGCAGTCATCGCAGGCATGAGCCTGGTCGCTGCATTGGTCTTGCATGCGACACTGGGCGGATCGAGCTTTCTGCCGACGTCGGATTACGGCACGATCGCGATCGACGTGCGTACGCCGTCCTCCGGCAGCCTCGAATACGCGAAGCTGAAAGTCGAAAAGGCCGCCGAACTGGCGCGCACCTTGCCGGAAACCAAAGCCACCAACAGCACGGTCAATGACGGTGGCGGGCGCGTGTATGTCGACATCGGCAAAAGCACCAAGCGCAAGCGCTCGGCAAGCGAGATCGCGGTCGACTTGCGCAAGCTGATGGCGCGCCTGATCGGCGCCGAATACGTGGTGCTGGACGACTTGAACAACGGCGCGAAAAAGCCGGTGCAGATCCAGTTTTACGGTCCCGATTCGCGCCGCCTGATGCGCATCACCAACGACTTCATGGACAAGCTCGGCCAGGTCAAAGGCGCGGTCGACGTCGGATTGTCGGAGCAGAGTCCGAAGGATGAACTGAAGATCGAGCTCAACCGCGGCCTGGCGAATTCCCTGGGCATTTCGGTCAACGATGCGGCGCAGGCATTGCGCGTCGCGTTTGCCGGCGTCGAGGTCGGCGACTGGGTCGATCCGACCGGCGAATCGCGCGATGTCGCGGTGCGCCTGCATCCCGAAGACCGCGGCAGCGCGGAGAACATCGAGCATTTGCCGATTGCGGTTTCCGGCAGCAACATGATGGTGCCGCTGGACCAGATCGCCACTGTCACGATGGGCAAGGGACCGGCGCAAATCCAGCACATGGACGGCAAGCGCATGATCGCGGTGTCGGCCAATGCACAGGATCGCTCGCCCGGCGAAGTCACCGCCGATGCGATGAAAATCGCCAACGCGATCGACTTCCCGTCCGGCTACGGCATCGAACTGGGCGGCGCCGCGCGCGACCAGAAAGAGCTGTTCGCCAAAATGGCGACGGCGCTGGTCATGGGCATCGGCCTGATGTACCTGATCCTGGTCATGCAATTCGGCTCGTTCACCGCGCCCCTGGCGGTCATGCTGTCGCTGCCTTTGAGCCTCATCGGCGTGGTCATCAGCCTGCTGCTCACCAAGGGCACGCTGAACCTGATGAGCTTCATCGGCGTCATCATGCTGATGGGGTTGGTCGCGAAAAACGCCATCCTGCTGCTCGACTGCGCGCGCAAGCGTGAAGCGGAAGGTTTCGACCGTGAAGCGTCGCTGATGCATGCCGGGCGGATGCGTTTGCGGCCGATCCTGATGACGACATTCGCGCTGATCGCCGGCATGCTGCCGGTGGCAATCGGGCTGGGGGAGGGCGGCGAGTTCTACCGGCCGCTGGCCATCGCGATCATCGGCGGCACGATCACGTCCACCATTCTGACCTTGCTGGTGGTGCCGACGTTTTACGACAGCATTGAAATCGCGCGCGACCGGGCGTTTGCCAAGTTTCGCGCACGTGACGCACGCTGGAACACCTTGGCGGCCTTCGTGATGACGCTGATCGAGGCGGCGCTGACGCTGGTGTTTGTGCGGCTGGCGTATCGCTCGTTGAAAAAGCTGGCGGCGCTGGCGATGGGCCGGCGCGGTGATTGATCGGCAATGATTGGGTGTCGCTAACGGAAAGCGAATGGCCATACGGTTTGCCAGCGCAGCGAATGGGACTTCCCTGTTAAACGATAGGATGCCATGTTAAATTGGCGAGTTGCGATTGATAACAAGCCGGATAGGATTGCATCCCAGCCTGCGGACTGTCAGTCAACCGGGAGACGGGCCAAGCCTGTTAAATATTTAGTAACTTTCTGAAAGGGGAATTTATGCGTTATGTAGTGTTATTGATATTGGCTTGCATCCTTACGGGATGCGCGACTGTTGATTTCCAACCCTACGAAGGGAAAGACAACCTTTATGAAGGCAAGGGCGGCGCCAAACTTGTGGTTGCCGACATCGACTTCTGGACCAGTGGCGAGCCGTCACGGAAGTATTCAATCCTCGGTATGGTGGTAAGCAAAATTGGCAGCGGGGCTTTGGATGAAGCAGTTATTCGTTCCGCAGTCGCAGGTGAGGTGAAAAGACAGGGCGGAAACGCCGCTGTTCAAGTCAATAACAATAGCGCGTTCACCGGAATTTTCCATGCTACGCCAAGTATGCTCATGACGACGGAGGTCAGGAGTATGCAGTTTGCCGTCATCAAATATGTCGACTAAAAGAGCCGTGGAGCCGTAGAGCCGACTGGGATGCAATCCCGGAAAAATGTCATCGCCCCACCCTCGCATGTATCCATTCATCGCTGGGATTGCATCCCAGCCCTTATTTTCGACGCTTGAGATGACGCTCCAAGTCGAGAGCAAGAGCGCGCTCTCGTACAGTGCCATCTTTGGGTTCCGTGGATAAAGACAAATCAGTCTCAAAAATTTCCACCATGCGCCTTGCGACCACCGCACGCTCGCGCACTTGCTCAACTTGTTGTATTTTCCTGTCGTCGTTTATCTTTTTCAATGTCCCTACGTCGCGTAGAAATTCTTCTGCATTATCGGCATAGCTTCGCAAATCTTCAATATTGGTGAGTGAAGCAAGGTTTCTTCGAGCCTGCCTCACAGAACGTGCGTAATTCGGATCTATATTTTTATCTGCGGTCGCAAGGCGGACACCATTTTTATCAACCCCACTTTTAATCGTTTGCGGCACACCGTTCGTAATTCTTTTGACATCATGGAACCATGAAGCGCTCGTTAAAAAATCGTCAGCACGTTCTGCCATGTTCACCTCAATATGGCCTTGCAAATGATCTAATGCATTTCCATCCAAATATTTTTTTAGTGCAGGATCGGTATTGCTTGCATTTCGCAAATTGGCATAGTCACGCAGATTGGGATTCTGCATGAATGCGTTAATCGCCATTTTCGTATGCTCATGGCGCGCCTGCGATACATGAAGTTGAGGCTCTGCTTTTTTCCATTGTTCATTTTCCGGTTTTTGTTTTTCTTCATTGGCCAACGAAATGGCTTTTTTGATGACTTCTTTGGAAGCGTGGTCATCGAGCATACTATCGTTGAGAAAATCGAGATTTTTTGCTCCTTGAGCGGTGACGCGGAAGTCTCTATTTTGCGCAAGAATACTATTCATAAACCTTGTGTAAGCGGTGTCCGCGGAATAAGTTCCTGGTTGGTGTGTCACATTTCCTTCGTGATCCCTAAACGCATGACGCTTAAGAAGGCCTTGGTTCGGCTTTCTTTCGCCTTTTTCTATGCCTTCCAAGAGCGATGCGCCTACAGTAAATACATCGCTTCGCTGACTGACACCGTGACCATATTTGGCTTCTGGCGACATGAAATCTGGCGTACCGGCGAAATTTTTTGCACCTCTCGGAGACCAAAGCCCCAAGTCAATCAAAACAGGTTCTCCGGTCTTTTCATTCACAAGAAAGTTTTCCGGCTTGATGTCATTGTGTACTATTCCAGCCGCACTGATATGCTCGGTGACATCGAGCAGACGTCGGCCGACAAATTGCATTGCCCCCCAATATTCTTCGTTGGAAATTTTTCCGGCATCCCAGCATTTGCGTAGAGCATCAAAAGTCTTCTCTCCTGTTGGTCCTGGAATAGCATCCATCAACAGTGTGCGCTTCATCTCCCGATTATTAGGCACTTGTGCGATGCCATACGCATTGACCAGATTAGGATGCGGGCCAACAGCGTTGTAAATGATTTTATAGGCTTGCATCTCATTACCGAGGTCATCGATAACGACGCCTCGCCCATCCCGCATATTGTTTTTTGAAATCTTGCCAATCAATTGGTCGCCATTTTCGTTTTCAAAAATTGAAACGCTACCAAAACTGCCGCTTGCAATGTTTGCCTTATTGAGCTTCAGTTGTTGCAGCGAGAGCCCGCGTTTGAGCAAAAGGGGGCCTTCAGGAGACTCCCATGCCAGATTGCTTCTTTCTCTCAGAGGCAGCTCCCATCCCGCTGAACGACATGCGTCGTTGGCTGATTGCATGATGCGCATTTTTGCTTGTGCTCTTGCACGTTCGAGTTTTTTGCGGGATTGCCCAGGAAGGATGTTTTTCAGGGCATGTCCAAATTTTTGATCGATTTCATGCAAACCATGGTCGATGTAATGCTGCCTTATGTAGTGAAACCTGGATGTGCTGAGGGTATTTTTGTCAGAGTGAGATAAAGAATCCTTGATGCCGCTAACTATTTTTTTCTCTACCGTGGCAATCTCTTGCGCCGGATTGAACGGGATGAAATTAGGCCGACGGATGGGCGCGGCTGCTGACGAATTGTCTTGACGATTTGGCGCAAAAGGGTCTGCATGCGCAAACGCGCCGGGCTTTTTTTTTCTTGGAAACAGCTTTTGAAGCGGTGAAAGAAAATGACGACGCGGATTTGTCTTTTCTGGCCGAAAATCAGGAGGGGGAGAAGCCTCTTGAGCAGATTGATTCCTCTTATTCTCCGTTTCCTGAGTAGCGGGCTTCCCGAAACAAGGGAGATGAAAAGACGGAAGGTGGACATTATGGAACTTCATATTCATATTCTTTCGCTAGAAAGGCGCCATCTTCATTTTTTCCTCACCTTACCAATTACCGGATGAGACTGCCGGTACCGATTACAGCGAGTTGAAGGCATCCTTCGTTATCTGGTGTGACAGAAAAATTCTGTGCCGAGTCAAGATAATCTTTGTGCCTCACTGAAATTTAATGACGAGTTTCCGAGGGGGTTTCAACAACAATAAGATTCTCTTTGTAACGCATGAGTAGTAATGGCAGTGGTTTCAGTTCCATTCGAGACCTGGCGATCTAGCAGCCTGTCGGACTTAAGGAATCGAAGCGAAAAAATGGCTGAGCGAGGACAGATTTTGTCGATTTTTTGTGTCAATAGTGGTTCCTATTGACCAAAAAATCGGCGAAATATGGACCGCTCAGCCATTTTTGCAGCCGATTCCCTTAAGTCCGACAGGCTGCTAGTGATAGCAAGTGAGTACTTGCATTGGAACCAACACATTCTGGACTGCCACAAAGGCTATGGAAGCCGGCGCGACGAAACGGCAAAAAAAGGAATGACGCCAATCATCGGCCTCGCCATCCCGATCTCCCTCTCCGACACATCGTAAGGGCCCGCGCAGTAATAAGGGGATTTCCGTGAATAAATATCCCATTTTCGCGGCGCATACGGGCACGCTGCCGCGTTGTCGCTCACTGACAAGCGGCATGGTGAAGCAGGGATTTCATGGAGCACCGCTCCATGCCTTGCAAGGCGATACGCCTTCCGCTTGAATTCCCAGTTCGCCTAGCAGTGCTCTCACTGCGTCGCGCCCTAG
>CAMLDH010000156.1 GCA_946478765.1 uncultured Oxalobacteraceae bacterium
CACAGGCTTGCAAGCCTGTGTGCGCCCTGCAAGGGGGGATGGGGTAAATCCTCCGCGTTAAACCCATCCCCATCCCAACCAAGAGGATTACGCTTGCAAGCGCAATCCGCTCCGCAGGCGGATCGCATGCGATCCGAATTCCCTGCTACGCCCCCTTGAAGGGGAAGGAGTGAGCATCACGCTATCGTCGCCTTAATTTCTGACTTCTGTGTAATAAAAAAGGCGCTCATTTGAGCGCCTTTTTTTATCATCTGAAAAATTACTGAATCTTCGCCTTGCCACGCAGCTCCTGCTGGTAAGCCTGCAGTTTCTTCTGCTGCAGCGATTCCGCGATTTGCGGCTTCACTTCTTCCATCGTCGGTACCTTGGCAGCGCGCACATCCTCCAGCTTGATCACGTGATAGCCGAATTGGGTCTTGACCGGTGTCTCGGTAACCTGGCCTTTTTGCAACGAGACCATCGCGTCGGAAAACGGCTTCACGAACGATGCAGGGGATGCCCAGTCAAGGTCGCCGCCATTGGCTGCGGAACCCGGATCTTTCGATTGCTTGGCCAGGTCTTCAAACTTGGCGCCGCCTTTGAGTTTGGTGATGATCGCTTTCGCGTCATCTTCTTTCTCAACCAGGATGTGGCGTGCGTGATATTCCTTGTCGCCGGCCTGCGCCTTGAACTTGTCGTATTCCGCTTTGACGTCGGCGTCGCTCACCGGATGCGCCTTCAGGTAGTCGGTGACCAGGGCGCGAATCACGATTGATTGGCGCGCGATTTCGATTTGATTCTTGACATCCGGGCTGGTGCCCAGACCCTTTTTATCCGCTTCCTGGATCAGGATTTCGCGGTTGATCAATTCTTCCTTGACCATCGCACGCAACTGCGGGGAATCCTGTTGGCCTTGGGACGCCATTTGCTTGATCATCGCGTCAGCGCGCGAAGATGGCACCGCTTTACCGTTCACGACAGCGAGGTTTTGTGCAAAAACAGGCAATGCAGCGGCCGCAAGAAGTACCACCAGCAAGCGAGCAGGTTTTAAAGTCATTATCTATTCCTATAAATTGGGAAAATAAATTAAAAAAGGTGATTTGACTCAGTTGACGTTAATGTCCCGCTTTGGACTTTGAACATTAACCTGACACTTCAGACGGCGCTACGGCAGTAATGGCGAGAGCGTGTATGGCAGTGTGCATCATGTCATGGAGGCAATCATACACCAGACGATGCCGAATTAAGCGATTTTGCCCCTCAAAACGAGCTGAAACTATATGTAGCCGGTAATGCCCGCCACCTGAGGCGGCGCCAGCGTGACCAGCATGCATGGCCGATTCATCGATCAGTTGACACTCGATCGGTGCGAAAGTTTCCATCAGCCGGGCCCGGATCATGTCTTCGCGCGCCGTCATTTTGGTTCCTCGATGTACTTGGACAAAAAGAAAGTCTGGCCGATGATGAATGCGAAGGTCAATCCCAAGCCGCCGAATAACTTGAAACTGGCCCAGGTTGATGTCGAAAAATTGAATGCGACGTAAAGATTGATTACGCCCAGCGCGGAAAAGAAAATGATCCAGGCCAGACTGAGACGTTGCCACACTTTATCGGGCAACGTGATTTGCTGTTCCATCGAGACACGAATCAGGTTTTTCTTGAGGAAGATTTGACTGATGAAGAATGCTGCCGCGATACACCAATACAGGATGGTCGGCTTCCATTTAATGAAGGCTTCATTCTGGAAATAAATCGTGGCGCCGCCGAACAAGGTGATGATCGCAAACGACATCCACAACATGCCATCCACCTTTTTTCGGCGCGCCAACAGATAAGCAATCTGCGCCAGCGTGGCGAGGAAGGCGATGACGGTTGCAAGCAATATCGGGGCGAGGCTTGCCGTTACCGTGCCGCCGGAAACAAAGCCCGATAGATAGGCGGAAGCGAGCGAACCTGCGGCATCGGTGTGGCTTTCGCCCCATTTGAAGACGGAAAAAAAGAGGATGACCGGGAACAGGTCGAACAAAAACTTCATGTGGATTTTATCTTTCAGGAAAGGCGAGGTTCAAGGTTGCGGTTCAAAGCGCAGAGACGCGGAGTTAATGCAATAACGCAAGCCGGTGGGGGGCGGACCATCGGGAAATACATGGCCCAGATGCGCATCGCATACGTTGCAAGTGATTTCGGTGCGTATCATGCCATGGGTACGGTCGACGTGCTCTCTTACATTATCGGGATTCAAGGGCTTGAAATAACTCGGCCAGCCGCAGCCGGAATCGAATTTGGCATCCGATTCGAACAACGGCGTATTGCAGCACACGCAGGTATAAATGCCATGCTCGTGATGATCCCAATAGCGGCCGCTGAATGCGCGTTCGGTCGCGGCATGGCGCGTGACTTCATAGTCGAGCGGCGCCAGCGCTGCACGCCATTCTTCGTCGGTCTTGATAATCTTTTTTGTCATGATGAGCAGCTCACTTCCAGTTCGCTCGCCCAATCCGGCGGCAATTCCGCATACTTTGCATTGTCCGCTTGCTCGTCGAACGGCTTTTCCAGCACGGCGAGCAGGTTGGCGATTTCAGAAAAGTCCTTATTTTGCGCCTTTTCGATGGCGATTTGGGCAAGATAATTACGCAACACGTATTTAGGGTTGACCGCATGCATTGCAACCCGGCGCGCACTATCCTGACTGTTCTCCCGTTTCAATCGCGCCCGATATTGTACGGCCCACGCGTCGAATGCCGGGCGGTCGATAAACAAGTCGCGCAAAGGCGCGTCCGCCGTCTGATTGTCGACTTGCAAATCGCCGAGGCGCCGAAAGAACAGGGTGAAATCGACATGGCTGGCCTGCATGATGGCAAACATTGCTTCGAACAACTTGTCGTCATCGGCTTGCGTGGTCTGCAGGCCCAATTTCGCATGCAGCAGTGCATCCAGTTTTGCGACAAATTCAGGTTCATAGACGTCCAATGCAGCATGGGTCTCTTCCACCGACCCGATCAGCGGCAACATTGCTTGACCGAGCGCATAGCAATTCCATTGTCCGATCTGCGGTTGCATGCTGTACGCGTAGCGGCCCTGCTGGTCGGTGTGGTTGCAGATATGCTGCGCATTGAATGCTTCCATGAAACCGAATGGGCCGTAGTCGATCGTCAATCCAAGGATCGACATGTTATCGGTGTTCATTACGCCGTGCATGAAGCCGGCGGCCTGCCAGTGCGCGATCATGTGTGCGGTGCGGCGCGTTGCTTCGGACAGCAATGCGCGATACGGATTGGGCGTATCGCGCAATTCGGGATAGAAGCGCTCGATCACGTAATCGGCCAACGCCCTCAACGCATCTTTTTTATCCCTGTAAAACCAGTGTTCGAACGATCCAAAGCGCACGAAGGTCGGTGCCATGCGAGTGGCAACTGCGGCGGTTTCCGGTACTTCGCGCATGACGCGCGCGTCTGAGCCGGTTACGCATAACGCACGCGAAGTCGGTATGCCGAGTGCGGCCATCGCTTCCGAACAGAGGAATTCGCGGATCGACGAACGCAGTACGGCACGGCCGTCGCCCATGCGCGAGTAGGGCGTCAAACCGGCGCCTTTCAATTGCAATTCCAGCGTGGAGGGGGGCGGCGTGCCGGGTGCCGGCACTTCACCCAGCAGGATTGCGCGGCCATCGCCGAGCTGTCCGGCCCATACGCCGAACTGGTGTCCGGAATAGACTGCCGATAACGGCAGCGCGCCCGGGGGCACCCGATTCCCGGTAAAAATCTGCACAAATTCGTCGCGGGTAATTTCGGATGGATCGAGGTCTATCAGCGCTGCGGCCGATGCACTGGCACACACCAGATACGGCGACGGCAACGGTGTCGGCATGAGCCGCGTATAAAACGCGGGCGGCAGAGCTGCAAACGAATGGCTGAATTGCAGTTCGTCGATGCGGTGCCGGCCAGCGGTTACTGCAGGAAAAATCATGTGGGTTCCTTGAACATGCTGGATCCGAGCGGATACTGTCGACGCTGTTATTCGGAATACGTCGCACAATCGCTATTTTGACAGAGAAGGGAGTCCCCCATATGGCGGCATCTGAAAAGCGATCGTTTCAATCACCCCGATATTGCCGCAGCGATTCTGAAACCGTTCGTTAGTCCGGAAAACCTCACGATGCTCGAAAAGCACGGCATTTTTCAGGCGGCATTATTTTTTTATCATGTTTGATTAAAACTCGGCGGCGGAAGGCAAGTCCTTCAACTAAAACACTCCGGCCAACAAAAAAGCCTCATGCACTGCGCGAGGCTTTCTCGTCCTCGTACCGGCTGTCGCAGGCGATCCGAAATTCCTGCTACCCCCTACACTGATTCGCAAACCGATCTAATGCAAGCCAACCTTCTGGTCGCGCTGTACATTTGTGCGATTGAACAGCGCTAAGTATCGCCTGACAAGAGATCTGCCGCATTTTTCTTTATTCGGCGCACCAATGACGGTGTTTGGAGACTGTCCCTGTCACTTTCCAGTATCGGAAATTCAAGCGTAAAGTTCGTATACTCGCCAGGCGAGGAATCACATCGAATACGTCCGCCAAAAGACGTCATCACGCGTTGGCAGAACGCGAGACCCAAACCGGAACCGTCCCTTTTTTTAGTAGTGAAAAACGCATCAAAAACATGAGGCAAGGTATCCCGCGCAATGCCCATGCCGGTATCCATAAAGTGCAATAGATTGACCGTTGGTGATCGCGCCGTCGATATGTGTATTGTTCCCTTGCCCGCTGCTTTTGTCGCATAGAGGGCATTTTTCAGGAGGTTGAACAACACCAATGTTAATGGCGTGTCCGATCCGTAAAATTGGAAGTCCTCCGAGTTCGTAATATGCACATGCGCGCGTTCGCCCACGTCGAACGTGTAGCGGTCAAGTGATTCGGTGATGCTGCCTTTTATCGAATGACGCGCAAATGTGCTCTTGTCGAAACGTTCCGTTTTAATAGATGCCAGCAGCATGTCGAGTACCGTATTGGTACGATCTATCTCTTGCGTGATGGCGCTGCCAAATGTCGATAGGCGTTTCATCGTCAGTGGCTGGATAGTAGGTTCGCACAGTCCATGTTCCACCGCGAGTTGATAGCCATGTATAAGCGCGGGTAAATATTTATCCACACCTTTGGCACCCATGCGAATCGATACGAGCGGGGTCCGAATCTCATGTGCGACGGTTGCTACGACCGCCAAGATATTCTTGAAAAGATTCGGAGTGGCATCCAACAGATCATATTTCACGACCGCGATCGTAATGATGCCAAGACTTACGGCGATAAAGAAGACCCCGGGCGGATAGAACTCGATCCCATAGTTGCAGGCGTAATCGACAGCGGCAAAAAAATAGATGAGTACGCCCCCGATGCATAGATTCAGCTTGCTGCGTTTGTTCACAGCAGCCTTTTCCTGCTGAAGATAGGTGATATAGAGTCCGCGGTTGACTACAACAATCGTCTGCAATATATGGATTGGATGCAGTACGCCTGCCTTTGGGTAATATCCCCAGAAGTAGTCGTAATACCCAGAGATCAATAGATTCGTTCCCATCAAAAAAATGGCAAGGATGCCGGCGACGCCGTACGACAAATACACATATCGTCGCTCGTCGGGATGTGCTGATATTTCTGTTAAAAAATGGTAAAGGCTTGTCGGCAAAAATAAAATGAGCAAGTAGCCAAGCTTGACCAAAACCATTGCAATATGGGGATCTCTGATTTGGAACAAGACCGCCCACGTACCTTGCCAAAAAAACGAGGCAATACAAACGGCAAAGAAGGCGAGGGTTATGCGGGACAGACCCTTCGCGCAAACCGCGTAGATCCCGTAGCCGAGAAATACTGACGATACGAAAGCGGGTAATATGGAATACATTTATTGCAATCGTTCTGATGCATTGAAGAATCAATAGTGTCGTAATCAGGATTTATACATAAGAAATCATTACTATGACTATAAAAGAATTTCTCTTCAGGCCAGCACTGATTAACTGTTTTCGGTCAGCATGGAGAAAGTTCTTGATCGATGACGATACAGTGAAATTACAAGCTGATCGACTCATTATGATTGCCTGGTTGGCAATTGTTGGCTTTCCTCTTTATTATTGGGTATGGGCTTACTTGTTTCCTCAGCAATATGAAAACTTTTTGCTCCGCTTTGTTGGAATGGTCATTGCCATTCCTTTTCTGTTGGTGAGGAAGTTGCATAAGAAAGCGTGGTTCAAAACATATTTTTTTGTGGCGATTACATACGCACTGCCTTTTTTCTTTAGTTTCATGTTTTTCATGAATAACGCTTCATCAGTCTGGTCGCAATCTCTTCTAATAGCCATATTCTTGTTGTTTAATCTTGAAGGAAAAATCGCGGCGTTGTCATTGGCAGTGGGGACTGCGTTGGCTTATCTGACCTATGGCTTTACCACTGGAGGGTATGGTACAGATGGTCGTGAAATATTGGTTGAAGTACCAATAATTGCTTTCGTCATTCTTGTCGCGCCGATCATGAGAATCAGCCGCGGCATTCTTGTCGAGGAAAAGCTGCATGGAGTGGCCTCGGCGCTCGGCGTCATCTCTCACGAGTTGCGCACGCCTTTACGCAGCGTCGATGCCAACGCGCGCGGCCTGAAGCGTTATTTGCCGGTGCTGGTCGAGTTCTATGAAAAACATCATCAGGAATTCAAATCCGAAGTCTTGCATTCCGGCCGATTGGTGATGATGGATGCCGCACTCGATCGCATTCAGGCAGAAGTCCAATATATGAACAGCGCAATCGATCTTCTGCTGGCAAACGCCAGCGACACAAGAAAAAAAGCGCAGACTATCAGAGTATTCATGATTCAGGACCTGGTTGTCGAAGCACTTGGGCGCTATCCGTTTGAAAACGAGAATCAGCGCGCGCTGGTGCATACGGAGTTCCGTTCCAACTATCCGATCGCCGGCAATGAAGATTTATGTATGATGGTGGTGTTCAATTTGCTTAAGAATGCGCTAAGAGCGATCGCCAAGGCCGGCAAGGGGGAAGTCAGTGTGAAGACGGACTGTACATCCGGTGTTAACCGTCTGGTCTTTCGCGATACAGGGTGCGGTATTCCGGAAAGCGAGCTGCTGCAAATATTCCGTCGCTTTCATTCGTATCCGCCGGACGCAGGAACCGGCATAGGGTTGGCCTTCGTTCGCGACACGCTCGAAGCCTGGGGTGCGAAAATCTCTTGCCACTCGCAAGAGAATGAATATACCGAGTTCGTTATCCAGTTTCCCGTTGTTGAATCCAATCGTCGCGTCCATTAGCGGTATTGGCGACCGGCTTTTTACGCTTACTTTTAACGGCAATTAAATGAAAATCACTTTACCTGTATATCAACATCCGACTCTGGTCATTCTGGTTGACGACAGTTCGTCATTTATCGAGAGCCTGGAGTTTCAGATAAATCCGGCCATCGCGGTGAAGAGCTTTCAGGATGTCCATGAAGCGTTCAGATGGCTGTTCGCTTCGTACGATGCGACTCAGGAAAAGTGCTTGCCGATTCGCGTTGGGTACGATGAGCAAACCCTGTCGTTCGAACGCCGAACCATTGCATTGGACGTGGATCAGATTTATCGGATAGTGATGGACCCGCGGCGTTTTCATGCGCCTGCGGTGGTGGTGGTCGACTATGCAATGCCGCAAATTAACGGACTTGATTTTTGCCGTGCGCTCAAGGGGCTTCCTTGCAAAAAAATCCTGTTTACCGGCGAAGCAAATGAAATGGTGGCGGTCGACGCGTTCAATCAGGGGCTGATCGATCGTTATCTGAAGAAAAGCGATTCACAGGCGCTGGATCGACTGGAGGTCGAGATTGCTGCATTGGAGCGGGAGTATTTTGTAGAGCGATCCGGCACGCTGAAGGATTTGCTCGTGAAGCATTCGTTTTCCTTCCTGTCGGACGAGGTATTCACCCGGCTGGTCAATTCAGTGGCTCGGCAGTATGGGTTCGTCGAACATTTTCTCTTTCCTGATCCCGCCGGCGTGCTTTTTTTTGATACAGACGGTAACCCGACGCTGATGGTGGTTGAGACCAGAGTCGGCCTGACATCGCATCTGGAGACGGCTCAGGATTACGGTGCGCCGATGGAATTGCAGCTTGCGCTGCGCGACGAGAAGATCGTGCCGTTTTTTTGGAAAAGCGGCGGGATGTACACAGAGCAAAGCATCGACTGGCAACAATATTGTTTGCCGGCCCAAGTCTGCGCGGGACACGAAGATTACTTTTGGGCGCTATTCGACTTGCCGCAGAA
>CAMLDH010000157.1 GCA_946478765.1 uncultured Oxalobacteraceae bacterium
CGGCTCGCCTCGGTCGCCAACGCGGTGATGCACGCCCAATCGCCTGCCTGCATTACCGCCTTTGGCGTCAACCAGGACCCGCCGACGCATGCCACGTTTTTACACGCAAGGAACTGGGCTGCAGTGTCGATGGAAATACCGCCGGTCGGGCAGAATGTCACATCCGGCAAGGGCCCTGCGATTGCATTGAGCATGCCGATACCGCCGGCCGGTACTGCAGGAAACAGCTTCAATTGGCGGAAGCCGGCTTCGCGTGCCGCCATCACCTCGGATGGGGTCATCACGCCTGGCAGCAACGGCAAGCCACTCGATTTCGCGGCTGCGATCAATGCCGGCGTCAGTCCCGGCGACACGCCGAATACGGCGCCGGCATCGCGCGCAGCAGCGAATTCTTCGGATTGCGTCAGCGTGCCGACGCCGACAATTGCACCCGGCACCTGTTCCGCCATCGCGCGAATCGCGGGCAACCCGTGCGCGGTGCGCAGCGTTACTTCCAGCACGCGAATGCCGCCGGCGACCAGCGCTTTCGCCAAAGGCACTGCATGCGCGAGATCGTCGATGGCGATGACCGGAATGACCGGCGACGTGCGCATGATGTCAAGCAGGTTCATATTGTCTTCCTCATTTATGGGGAACAGCCGAATTCGACGGCTTGCGCTTCGTCTCTCATTTCTGAATCAACGTGTCTTCATCGGAGGAGGATTGGTCCTCGGGGACGGCGAGCGGATTATCGTTTTCTTGCGGCAGGTGCAGCGGCGGCGGCAAACCGAATGTGGCCGCCCCCTCTTCCGCCGCGCTCACCGAGGAACGGAACATCGCAAACAGTTCGCGTCCCATGCCGACCTGATTGGCCGACAAATCGCTTGTTTCGATTGCGCGCGCAGCCCATTGCGCATCCGGCACCAGCGCTTGCAATACCCCGGCCTCCGCATCCAGGCGAATGAGGTCGCCCGTACGCACGCGCCCCAAGGGGCCGCCGGCCAGCACTTCCGGCGACACATGAATCGCGGCCGGCACCTTGCCCGAGGCACCCGACATGCGGCCATCGGTGACCAATGCCACATGGCGGCCGGCGTCTTGCAGGCTGCCTAGTGCCGGCGTCAATGCATGCAGTTCCGGCATGCCGTTGGCGCGCGGGCCTTGCAGGCGCACGACTGCCACGAAATCGCGATTGAGCTCGCCCGCTTTATACGCGTGCATGAACGCTTCCTGCGAATCGAACACGATGGCCGGCGCTTCGACGATGCGGTGCTGCTGCTTGACTGCGGAAACCTTGACCACTGCGCGGCCGAGATTGCCTGTCAGCAGGCGCATGCCGCCGTCGGCCGAGAACGGCGCCGTCGCCGGCCGCAGCACGTTGCTGTCGGCGCTGACTGTCGGCGCCGGCTGCCATACGACCGACTGCCCCTGCAGGAACGGCTCGCTGCAATGGGCGCGCAGCCCCTTGCCCAGAATCGTCGTCACGTCTTCATGCAGCAACCCGGCGTCCAGCAATTCGCGCATCACGAAACCGGTGCCGCCCGCTGCATGAAAATGGTTCACGTCGGCGTCCCCATTCGGATAGATGCGCGTCACCAGCGGCACCACGGCAGACAGCGCGTCGAAATCATCCCAGTCGATCACGATACCGGCAGCCTTCGCGATGGCCACCAGATGCAGGGTGTGATTGGTAGAGCCGCCGGTTGCGAGCAAGGCGATCACTGCATTGACGATCGATTTCTCGTCGACCACATGGCCGACCGGTAGGTAGCTTTTGCCTTGTGCAGTGATTTCCACTGCCCGGCGTGCCGCCGCTGCCGTCAACGCGTCGCGCAAGGGCGTATTCGGCGTAATGAATGCGGCGCCCGGCAGGTGCAGGCCCATGACGTCCATCAGCATCTGGTTACTGTTGGCGGTGCCGTAGAAGGTACACGTGCCGGCGCCGTGGTACGACTGCGCTTCCGCTTCCAGCAATTCCGCGCGTCCGACTTTGCCCTGCGCGTACAACTGGCGGATGCGGGCTTTTTCCGGATTGGACAGGCCGCTTGTCATCGGGCCGGCCGGGATAAAGACGGCCGGCAGATGGCCGAAATGCAGCGCGCCGATCAGCAGGCCCGGCACGATCTTGTCGCACACGCCGAGATACACCGCGGCATCGAACATATTGTGCGACAACGCGATCGCCGTCGCCATCGCAATCGCGTCGCGCGAAAACAGCGACAGCTCCATGCCGGGCTGCCCTTGCGTGACGCCGTCGCACATCGCCGGCGTACCGCCCGCGAATTGCGCGACACCGCCGGCCGCGCGCACCGCTTCCTTGATCACGTGCGGAAAGCGCTCGAATGGCTGATGCGCGGACAGCATGTCGTTGTACGCTGAGACGATTGCCACCGATGGGCTTTTTTGTTGCTTGAGCAAAAGCTTGTCATGGGCAGGGAACGCGGCAAAACCATGCGCCAGATTGGTACATGCCAGCGCGCCGCGCTGCACGCCCTGGCGGCGCGCCGTTTCCAGCCGCGCCAGATAAGCAGCGCGAAACGGCCGGCTGCGCTCGACGATGCGTGCAGTGACGGCGGATATGGTGGGATGAATGGCCATGTCAAATCCTTACCGGGAACAATAATTGAAATTTTACTACAATTCAAGCCGCCTTACCGTAGCGCCTTGATGTTATCGTATAAACCCGCCTTTTTGAAGCGGCAGAAGCCAATACAAAAACACAACGGAACTTCTTCTTATAACCTGCACCAAACGAATGAAATTTAAAAAAATCAAGCTTCCATATGAAAAAAATCAAGCCTCGGCAAACTATTTTGTAGTGAATTTACATTTTTTTTATTGTATAGTTAAATTAATTAATTACCAATTCCTTCAATGCCATCCGACATGCGCCACCCTGCCCTGCAAGACGCTCCGACGTTCCAAGCACTTCAGTTGCACCATGCCACTGCAAAAAACTGGCAGTTGCGTGAATTGTTTGCGCAAGATCCCGAACGCTTCACGACCCTATCCGTTACGGCGGCCGGCCTCTTTCTCGATTATTCCAAGAATCGCCTTGATAAGACCACCGTGCGCATGTTGTGTTCGCTCGCGCGGGAACGCGGTGTCGAGGCGCAACGCGATGCCATGTTTGCCGGCGACAAGATCAATGTGACGGAACATCGCGCAGTGTTGCATACCGCATTGCGTGCGCCGCGCAGTCCCGCATTGCACATCGATGGCCAGGATGTCAGTCATGATGTCCATGCCGTATTGGCGCGCATCAAATCCTTCACGGCGCGCGTCCGCAGCGGCGAATGGGTCGGGCATACCGGCCAGGCCATTACCGACATCGTCAATATCGGCATCGGCGGCTCCGATCTGGGACCGGAAATGGTGTGCCGCGCGCTGCGCAGTTTTGTTCATCCGCGCCTCTCTTTGCATTTCGTCGCCAATGTCGACGGGCATGATCTCGATGCAGTGTTGTCCAAAGTCAATCCGGACACCACCTTGTTCGTCATTGCATCCAAAACGTTTACGACTGCCGACACCATGCTCAATGCGCAATCCGCACGCACATGGTTCCTGCAGCACGGCGCCGCGGCGGATTTGCCCAAGCATTTTGTCGCGGCATCGACCAATACGCAGGCCGTTACCGCGTTTGGCATCGATCCCGCCAACATGTTCCAATTCTGGGATTGGGTCGGCGGGCGCTATTCGATCTGGTCCGCGATCGGCCTGCCGGTAGCGCTGGCGGTCGGCTTTGATCGTTTCTCGGCATTCCTGGCCGGCGCGCATGCGATGGATGAACATTTCCGCCATGCACCGCTCGAACAAAACATGCCGGCACTCCTGGCGTTGATGGGCGTGTGGTATCGCAATTTTTTCGGCAGCACGTCGATTTCGATCGCGCCTTACCATCAGGACCTGGGCCAGTTCCCGGCATATCTGCAGCAGCTTGAAATGGAAAGCAATGGCAAGAGCATGGCGCGCGACGGCGCGCCAGTCGGTGTTGCCACCTGTCCAGTGGTGTGGGGCGATGTCGGCACCAATGGCCAGCACGCGTATTTCCAACTGCTGCACCAGGGTACGGACATCATCCCGATAGATTTTATTGCTTTCCTAAAACCCACTCACAATCTGCCCGGTCATCATGCGGCGCTGCTGGCCAATTGCTTTGCGCAATCGGAAGCTTTCATGCGCGGCAAGACAGCCGACGAAGTGCGCGCCGAGTTGCAGAGTCAAGCGCTGCCCCCCGATGAAATCGATGCCTTGGCGCCGCACAAGACGTTCCCCGGCAATCGTCCGAGCAATACCTTGCTGATGGATATGCTGACACCGGCGACCCTGGGTGCATTGATTGCACTCTACGAGCACAAGGTGTTTGTGCAAGGCGTCATATGGGGCGTCAACAGTTTTGATCAGTGGGGCGTGGAACTGGGCAAGGTGTTGGCAAAAAACATTCACGCGGAACTGCTTGGAGAATCGCAACCGGCAGCGCACGACGGCTCCACCAATGGTCTCATTGCAAAGGCAAAGGCGGCGCTTTAACGGCGACGCAGACAAGGACGGCATACACCAATGGCGCGCACGGGAAGGCGCTTCGGTAGCAAATTTACAGATCAAGAAAGTGTATTTTCTTGAGCAAGAATGTCATCAAGAAAAGTATTACGTCACTTCATTCACTTTTCTTTTTTTACTATCATGGCTCTTTCAGATTTCGACTTGGTGTTGTTCGGCGGCAGCGGCGACCTGGCAATGCGCAAACTCCTGCCAGCAATGTATGCACGCGAACGCGCCAAGGACTTGCCGGCGACCGCGCGCATCCTGTGCGTCGGACGCCACGAAATGACGCAGGAAGAATTTCTGGAGGCGGTCAACAGCACGTCCAAGCCGCATATTTCAGCCGACACCTTCGATCGCGCAGTGTGGAACACGTTCTGCGCGCGCATCGTCTATGTCCACCTGGACGCGGCCGATGGCGCCACCTACCATGCGCTGGCCGCCGCGGCGCGCACCGATCCGGCGATCGCCCGCGTATTCTATCTGGCGACGCCGCCCAGCCTGTTTGCGATGATTTGCCATCACCTGGCGCAGGTTGGCCTTGCCACATCGAACTCGCGCGTGGTGCTGGAAAAGCCGCTCGGCCGCGATCTCGCCAGCGCCAAGCAAATCAATGCCGAAGTCGGCCGCGTATTTGCCGAATCGCAAATTTTCCGCATCGACCATTATCTCGGCAAGGAAGCGGTGCAAAACCTGCTGGCGCTGCGTTTCGGCAACGTGCTGTTCGAGCCCTTATGGCGACGCGAATGGATTTCAGATGTGCAAATCACGATCGCCGAAGAACTCGGCGTCGGCAACCGCACCGGCTACTACGATACCTCGGGCGCGCTGCGCGACATGCTGCAAAACCATTTGCTGCAATTGCTCTGCATCGTCGCGATGGAGTCGCCGGTGTCGATCACGCCCGATGCCGTGCGCGATGAAAAACTGAAAGTGCTGCGCTCGCTCAAGCCCTTCACGCCGACCACCCTTGCGCAAAACGTGATTCGCGGCCAGTACCGCAGCGGCCATGTGAACGGCGTCGAGGTGCCCGGCTATCGCAAGGAGCCGGGCGCCAGCCCGCATTCGCGCACCGAAACCTTCGTTGCGCTCAAGGCCGAGATCGATACCTGGCGCTGGGCCGGGGTGCCGTTTTACCTGCGTACCGGCAAGCGCATGGCGGACCAGCTGGCCGAAATCGTGGTGCGCTTCAAGCCGATTCCGCATTCCATTTTTGCGCAATCGACCGCCAGCTTCCAGCCGAATTGCCTGGTGATCCGCCTGCAGCCGGACGAGGGCTTGCAACTGAACCTGATGGCCAAGACGCCGGGCGACGGCATGCGCCTGAAACCGGTGGAACTGGAACTGGATTTCCGCGAAACGTTCAAGATGCCGCGCATGGAAGCCTATGAACGTTTACTGCTGGACGTATTGCGGGGACAATTGACGCTTTTCATGCGCAGCGATGAACTGGAAGCCGCCTGGGAATGGGTCGAGCCGATTCTGGATTTCTGGGAACAGGAAGAGAACGACCCGATGCCGTACACTGCCGGCACCTGGGGTCCGGCTGCCGCCAGCGCGTTGATCGGGCGCGACGGATTGCAATGGCGCGAAGAGGCGCTGCCTGAACTGTGAGGACACATGCTGTTAGATTCAATCCGCACCCATCTTGATTCGCTGTCGAAATCGGAGAGAAAGGTTGCGCTCGCGGTATTGAAAAATCCTCAATTGGCCGTCGCGGAAAACATCACCGCGCTGGCCAAGAATGCGCAGGTATCGGAACCGACGGTGGTGCGCTTTTGCCGC
This sequence comes from uncultured Oxalobacteraceae bacterium, assembly GCA_946478765.1. The sequence goes on from CAMLDH010000157.1 coordinate 6,307, forward strand.
GCGATCGGCTATGACGGCTGGCAAGAATTCAAGCTGAAACTGGCGCAAAGCCTGGCGCTTGCGCTGCCCGGCGCCGATGAATCGCCGATGCAGGACGACCTCGCGTCCGACCTCGTCAACAAGATCTGCAGCCGCTCGATCAATACCCTGCTCGACCTGCGCAACAACCTGCGTCCGGAAGCGATCCAGCGTGCGCTCGATGTGCTGGCGCAATCGAACAAGATCGAATTCTATGGGCAAGGCACGTCCGGCGTGGTCGCCGCCGACGCGCAGCACAAGTTCTTCCGCTCGGGCGTACCGACCGTCGCATACAGCGATCCGCACATCCACAGCATTTCCGCATCGCTGCTGCAAAAAGGCGATACGGTCGTCGCCATTTCGCAGCGCGGCAACAGCACCGCGCTGCTGCGCAGCGTGCAACTGGCGCGCAAGATGGAAGCCGACGTCATCGCCCTCACCCCGAGCGGCACCCCGCTGGCGGAACTGGCGACGGTGCTGGTGCCGATCGACCTGAGCTTCAATACCGATCCGTACACGCCGATCTCGGCGCGCCTGGCGCACCTGGTCGTGATCGACATCCTGGCAGTGGGATTGGCATTGAAGCGCGGCCCCGAATTCCGCAACAAGATGCAGAATGCGCAAAAGGCGCTGCAAAAATTCGACATGCAGTTCGACTCGTTCTTCCGCTGAGAATCAGCTCTGAGAATCAGCTCTGAGAATCAGCTCTGAGAATCAGCTATGCAACGTAAGGCCGCGCGGATGCGCTTGCATTTTGCGTACAATAAGCTGGTCATTTTATTATGCCCCGTCTACTCTCCTCGCACACCATGAACCAACTCGAACAGCTCAAGCAAACCACCACGATCGTGGCCGACACCGGCGATTTCCAGTCCATCAAGGCCTACGCACCGCGCGATGCAACCACCAATCCATCGCTGATTTTGAAAGCGGTGCAAAAAGAGGAATACAAACCGCTGCTGGAAAAAGCGGTGTGCGACCATGCGGACAAATCGACCGGCGAGATCATCGACCGGTTGCTGATCGCCTTTGGCCGGGAAATCCTGGACATCATTCCCGGTCGCGTATCGACCGAAACCGATGCGCGCCTGTCGTTCGACACGCCAGGCACGATCGCCAAGGGCTGTGCATTGATTGCGTTGTATGAAGCGGCCGGCATCCCGCGCGAGCGCGTGCTGATCAAGATCGCGTCGACCTGGGAAGGCATCCGCGCTGCAGAAGTGCTGGAAAAGGAAGGCATCCGCTGCAACATGACTTTGCTGTTCGCGCTGCCGCAAGCAGTCGCCTGCGCGGACGCCGGTGCACAACTGATCTCGCCCTTTGTCGGCCGCATCTACGACTGGTACAAGAAATCGACCGGACAGGAATACACAGGCGCGGACGATCCGGGCGTGCAATCGGTGAAGCGGATTTACACCTACTACCGCAAGTTCGGTTACAAGACAGAAGTAATGGGTGCAAGCTTTCGCAACACCTCGCAGATCACCGAACTGGCCGGTTGCGACTTGCTGACGATCAGCCCGGAGCTGTTGCAGAAGCTGGCCGATGCCGACGCGCCGGTCACGCGCAAACTGAGTCCGGAAGCAGCGCAATCGGCAGACATGCAAAAGCTGACGCTGGATGAGAAAGCTTTCCGCCTCATGCTGAACGAGGATGCGATGGGGACGGAAAAGCTGGCGGAAGGAATTCGCCTGTTCTGCGCCGATGCGGTCAAGCTGGAAAAGATGATTGGCGCATTGCGCTGATCTGTTGCGCCTGCATTCTGGATGACGGCGCGTCTCGTTCCACGCGCCTGATCACGAGCGCCCCGACTGCGCCACCGCATGCGCCATCGCCGTTGCATTTGTATCGCCAGACTCACGCAATCCTCTCGCAACGCCTGCACGATCCGCTTCGGACCGGTTTTGACTGACCTTCCAAGTTCCGATCAGCTTCGCAATCTGTA
>CAMLDH010000158.1 GCA_946478765.1 uncultured Oxalobacteraceae bacterium
ACTGGAGTTCAGACGTGTGCTCTTCCGATCTAGGAAATCGGCGCGGTTGGCATCCTTGACGATTTGCGCGGTCGGGATTGCACGCGTCAGATTGCGCCGCAATGTGTCGATCATGACATTGCCGACAAACCGTACGCGCGCCGCGTCGATTCCTTCTCGCACCAGATTGTCGAGGCCGCTGCGCTCGGTGGTAAACAGGATGTCGGAAATCTGGTCGGTCAAAATCCGGTTGATCTCTTCCGGCATCGCGCGGTCGAAGCTGCGCAGACCGGCTTCGACGTGAATCACCGGAATACCTTTTTTCGTCGCCACCAGCGCGCACGCGAGGGTGGAGTTCACGTCGCCCACGACTAATACAGCGGACGGCTTCTGTTCGTCCAGCGCAGGTTCGAAGCGGCGCATCACCTCGGCGGTTTGCTCGGCGTGGCTGCCTGACCCGACTTCCAGGTTGATATCCGGATCGGGAATGCCGAGCGCTTCGAAATATTGATGGTTCATGGCCACGTCATAATGCTGGCCGGTGTGCACCAGGCGTACATTGACTTTGGGTTCGAGCGCGGCCAGGGCGGCCATGATCGGCGCCATTTTCATGAAATTCGGACGCGCGCCTACAACACAAAGAATGCTGCGCAAAGATTGGACGCTTGAGGTGGGATTCGACATGAGGGATTCTCTTTAAAAAGTCTCAATTTTTGGGTGTGGATATCATTTTCTTCAACAAGTCCAGAACAGACACGACCGATCTCTCCATCCTGGAAAGCCGTTCATCCATGTTCTCCAGGTTGGCGCTCATGGCATCTTTCCGGAACCCGCTCATTGCGTTGCCGGAGGCGCCCTGGGTGCCGGTCTCGGCAACGGAGAGTTCGAATTCCTGCTGAATATCGAGGATGACTTCCTTCACTTCCTCGATGTTGAAATGATGCAGCTCTTCGAGGTAGCCCATCAGGAACAGGCGATCGCAAAGCGTATTGATTTTTCGCGGGATGCCGCCCGTGTGATCATGGATGGCGGCGAACGCATCTTCACTCACAGACGGGTTGCCGTTCCAGCCGGCCGTATGCAGCCGATGTTCGATATACGTCCTGGTCTCGTCGCCATCCATCGGACCGAGGTGATAGGTGGCGATCACCCGTTGACGCAGCTGTTCCATGTCGGCGCTCAGCAGGGTTTTCCTGAATTCCGGCTGGCCCAAAAGGAATGTTTGCAGCAAGGGCCGGTCCGCGGTTTGAAAATTGGACAGCATGCGCAATTCTTCCACTGCGCGCGGCGTGAGATTCTGTGCCTCATCGACGACCAGCAGGACACGCCTGCCTTGCTGATCGCACTGCGACAGGAACTGTTCGATCCGCGTGATCAGTGCGGTTTTGCTTGCATCCTCATAAGCGAGTCCAAACGCCGCTGCCACCATTCTCAGTATGTCGTCGGAATCGAGGTGCGTGTTGACGATTTGCGCTGCCAGGATATTGTCCGATTCCAGCCGGCTGAACAGATTGCGCACCAGAGTCGTCTTGCCGGCGCCAACCTCGCCGGTGATGACGATGAAGCCCTCGCCTTGCGACAGCCCATATTCGAGATAGGCCATCGCACGCTTGTGACCCTTGCTGCCAAAGAAGAAGTGTGGGTCGGGGCGCAGTTGAAACGGCTTCGCATTGAGCCCGTAAAAGGATTCATACATTGTTTGTCGGCTCCTTAGAATCCCATTGAAAGCGATGCGTTGATCGCGTTTTCGCGAAAATTGCCGGTGCTTTCCGTGCTTGATTGCTGCTGTCGCCGCAATTCAATCGTGCCTTTCAGCTTGGGCTGGAACTGCCGTGTGAGGGCAAGTCCCAGCGTTTTGTGTTTACTCTTTCTGCCGGTGGGGAAAGAATCGATTTTTGAATATCCCGCACTTGCGTTGGCGCTGGTGCGCGGCGAAATTCGCCAGTTCCACAGCACGTTGGCGCCCAATTGCTTGGTTCTGTCATCGAGTAAGGAATTGCTTGCTCCCAGCAGCGCGTTATCGATCGATTGCGCCGTTTGAGCATCGCGCGACGTATCGAAAATACTCAAAAGGAGCGTGTTCCTGGCGCCGTTCAAGGCAACCGATGCCTGCAAGCTTTTCTGCAGGAAAACACGATTGGTGAAGGTGTTGAAATTCTGTGAAAGCGCCGTCGGAATGCCGGTATCGCGAATGAACGCATCGATCGCCTGCTGGCGCATGATTGGGTCCGGTATACCGGCTTTCCACAGTTGATCCAAGAACGCCGATGTGTCGATTGTCGCAGGCACCAGGAATTGCGATTGCGTGGTGGTGATGTCTTCGTTGTAACCGGCACTCCACACCGATTGGCGCGCGCGATGATGCGCCGAGAGTGAGAACGTCTTGCCATAAAACCGGTGGCCGGCGCTGCTGCTCAGACTGGTTCGCTCTGACGGCTTCCATGAGAAACCGGCTGACCAGAAAGCGCCCTGCGGATTGTCGCTGATTGAAGCATAGCGGTTCTTTTCGTAACCCGCGCTTGCATTCAGCGTAAATTTTTCCGACACCAGGTAGCGCAGATTGCCGGATGCGGTCGCCAGGCCAATCGAATTGGCGTCGCGGTGATCAATTTCCTGGTCGCTGTATTGCAAGCCCCAGCCGACGGTTCTGAACGCTGTGCCGCTGTTCACATTGAACAGGATGCGGTCCGTTTCGGCATCCAGCAAGCCGCCTTTGCCGGTATTGACCGATTCATGCGTGTAGCGCAATTCGGATGAAGCGGTGCTGCCGAAGCGGTGGTGCAGATACGGGCTGAGGCTATAGCTTCTGACATCGGTGCGGTTGTCGGTAATATTAATGTTGTCAACGGCCTGCGGCCCGAAAGCGGAAATGTTTTGCTGCTTGATTGATGCGGCCCCGTCCAGGAAAAAAAGATTCTTCAGCAATTCTGCATGGGTGTGGCCATCGAGCTGATGTGCAGTCGTATTCTTGTCTTTCTCTCTTGCATACGCAAGATTCTGCATTACATAATGCATGTTGAATTTCAGGCCCGGGCCGGTACCGGTTACGGAAATGCCGGGCGAGATCTGGGTAACGAAATCGCTTTTCTCGGCGCCGTCCATCGCCAATTTGACGTTGTCCGTATAAGACTCTTTCAGATCAAGCGTGGGCGCGATTTTCCATTCGGCTGCGGCGGCACAGGGCGGCAGTATCAATAATGCCGTGGCGACGGCGCAAGCGATGGGAAGGAGAGTCGGATGGCGTTTCCTGTCCCCTTCCGCATTATTTGTAGTAATAACCATAGTGATCCCCGCCCGGAAACTCCCTAGCCTTGTTGTAGACCAAATTGATGTTTGCACAGGCTTCGAGCTGACGGAGTGCATTCTTGACCGCGTGCTGGGTCGTCGTTTCCGCCTCCACGACCATGACGATTTGTCCCATTTGCGCTGCCAGCACGCGTGCTTCGGTGGTAAGAAGCAAGGGCGGGGAATCGAATATGACGATCCGGTCCGGATAGCGGTTGGCGATGTCATTCAACAGACTGCTCATGGTTTGGCTCGCCAGCAGTTCGGTGGCGTGCTTATGACTCGTTCCTGCAGGAAGAAGACTGAGACTGTCGATGTTCGTTTTGAGCAGGACATCCGGCAGATCGAGTTTGTCGTCGAGCAGAACATCCATTAACCCGACTTCCGACTTCAATCCCAGGCAGCTCAAAATGGATGGCCGCGCCACGTCGGCATCGACCAGAAGAACCGTATGGTCTCTTTCCATTGCGATCGAAATCGCCAGGTTAATCGCGCAGAAGGTTTTGCCTTCCTTCGGCAGGCAACTGGTCACCATGACCAAATTGCCATGGTTGATCGGCGCGTGCGCACGATTGAATGCGTTATCGATCAATGGACGTTTGATGGCACGGAATTCTTCCGCAATCGAGCTTCTGCCGGCATCGGGCGTGAGCATGCCCAATGCGTGTAAATGCGCCAGGTCGATGTCAACCTGCCTGGAACATTGCTTCGGCGAATTGGCCTGCACCTGCTCGGCAATGGCCTTTTGTTGTTGTTCATTGCTGTTGCCCGCGGCTTTTTCAATTGGAGGGGGAATATCCCCTTTGCGCTGGTCAAGTCTGCCTATCGCTTTTTCAATAATGCTCACGCTGCCCCCGAACGGAATCCATTTCTTATTGCTTCACTAAACTATCGCTTCAGCAACATCGTTGCCATCATCCCGCCGTATAGCGTCAACAGAACAATGAAAGAAAGCCCGAATGCATAGAGACTTTTTTTCCGCCGCTTCTTTTCTTGCTCAGTCCATTTCATTGTGACCGAGCCCAAAATAGGAAGGCCGGTTTCTTCGCGCAAGTTGTGCGTGCTGACGAAAGTAGGGCGGATCTTGCTCATCAAAACCGAGAAGCCTATTCCGGCCGCCAAGGCCGCGGCAAAGACAATCGAAAACAAACGCAATCGGTTCGGTCCCGCCGGCTTGACGGGTACTGTCGGCGGATCGATGACTCGAAACGTCATCATTTCCGTCGTGGCGCTCAGGTCGCCCGACAACTTTGCCGCCTCCCGGCTCGCGACCAGTTTTTCATAATTCGCTTTATCGATCTGATAGTCGCGATTGAGTTGCGCAAACTGCTTTTCCACTTCGGGCGCCGCAATGCTCATCGTCTTCAACCGCATATTGCGGGTGGAATATTCGTCGACGCGCGCGCGCAAGGAGGCAACCCTGGCTTCGGCTGCGGATAACGACACTTTAAGCTGCTGCAGCATCGGGCTGTAGTTCAATCCGGGGTCCGTGGTTTTGCGCGATTTGGCTTCCTCCTGCATACGCGCTTCAAGCTGGGCAATCAGACGCTTGGTCGAAATAATATCGGGATGCTGCTCGGTATATTGCAGCCGCAGCGCATCCAGATTCTTGTTGAGTGCCTGAATGCGCGCATCGATTTCCGGTGTGGCTGCAACTGGCGGCGTACGCTCCGTCTTGCCGGGCGGCTCGTCACCATCGATCTGCCTTTTGATTGCATTGCGCGCCTGTTCCGCTTCATGCAGCTCAAGCCTTGCCTCACTCAGGCTGTCCGACGTTTCGATCAGCTTGGTGCCGTAGTCGCTGCCTTGACGAGGCAGCAAGCCGATATTTTTCAGCTTGAATTCTTTGAGCGCATTTTCCGCGACAGCCAGTTTCTCTTCGTAATTCTTGATCTGCTCATCGATAAATTGAATTGCTTTTGCCGAGTCCTGCTTTTTGTCGCCAAAACTGCCTTCGACAAAAATAGTCAGTAATGCCTGCACCACTTCTTTTACCAGCTTCGGATTTTCGCCGTTATACGAAATGGTATAGATGTCGTTTTGAACGGTTCCACCGATCTTGATCTGGGACATCAGGTTTTCAATGACCTGTTCATGATCCTTTACCGTTTTCGCCTTGATGTCCAAATCCACCATCCGGATGACTCTTTCCACGTTGGGGCGACTTAACAGTGTACGGCTCATGATGGAGACTTGCTGTTCCACATTGGGGATGCTGGTCATTCCCGACAACAGTGGTTTCAAGATACTTTGCGTGTCGACAAACACGCGTGCAGATGACTGATAATTGTCTTGCATGTTGTACACTGTGATCCATCCGGAAACAGCGATTACCCACGCGATCACCACCGCATACCAGCGGTATTTCCATATCCCTTTTATCAGGGATAGCAATTGCGTTATCAGTTCCTCCATCTTGTCATGCTCTCCATAGCGGTGATGTCATTGGCGTTCTTGATAGCAACACTCCATTAACTTGTACGCGATCAAGGCGCGATCATTATATAGAGGTATTTCGATCGAGCAAATTAGAAGTTAAGCATTTATCAATGTGGCGATTGCGCTACAAAATGCAACTTCTTTAGTTGAATTGATCGACGAGGGAAGAGGGGGGGATGTTAAGTTTTATTATGGAAATAATTTCCGCAAAACATTAAATATCAACTCGAAAAACTTTTAATTTGCTGTAGTGAAACTTCGATTGCATGTAAAGTGAAGCAGGAGAAACATGTCTTCATTGTTGTCAGCGTTGCGCTTGGTTTTCACATAGGCCTGAGATAAAATGACCCGCATTACAAAAATGCAACTAAGCCCTTTCGCATTCACAGCAAGGCTTGTTTTCATGTCAATTGATTGATGCCGCTTCGCGCGCATTTACCCTCCCATTACTGCCCATAGGAAATTTCGTGAACTCGTTGTATTCCCATACTCTAAGATGGCTCGCTTGTCTTGCTCTAGCAATCCCGGCCCTCATGCTTGTCGGTTGCGCGAGCACCGCGACCTCGCCTGCTGCGGAAGGACAATCTCCCACCCATGATTACTTGATTGGTCCTGGCGACAATGTGAATATCATTGTCTGGCGCAATCCGGAAGTATCGATGACAGTGCCGGTGCGGCCGGACGGCAAAATCACGACACCGTTGGTCGAGGATCTGGCTGCGAGCGGAAAGACGTCAAGCGAATTGGCGCGCGACATTGAAAAGGCATTGGCGAAGTTCATTCAACAGCCGGTGGTAACGGTGATTGTGACCGGATTTGTCGGCCCGTATGGCGAGCAAATTCGCGTGATAGGGCAGGCCGCGAAACCGCAGGCGCTTCATTATCGCCAAGGCATGTCGTTGATGGATGTGTTGATTGCAGTGGGCGGTATCACAGAGTTTGCGGCGGGGAACAAGGCGAGCATCATTCGCAATGTCGGCGGAACGCAGCAAAAACTGGCCGTGCGATTGAATGATTTGATCAAGGATGGCGACATATCCGCCAACACGCCGATGCGTCCGGGCGATATTCTGGTGATACCCGAAAGTTTTTTCTAACCTGATATACGGACTGGAATTCAAGGCCGGCAGAAATCAAACAAGGATTTCGTCCGGCCAGGGGTGACTCAGAAAACCGACAGGACTTGCCGTCAATCCGTAAGCGCCGGATTGAAATACCACGATCAGGTCGCCGACGTCAGCGCGCGCCATCTCCATGTTGTTCGCCAGAAAATCAAGCGGCGTGCATAGCGGCCCGACGACGGAGGCGACTTCGCGATTCGTTCCCGAGATCTTGTTTCCCACGACGACGGGATAATTTTTACGAATCACCTGTCCCAGATTGCCGGATGCCGCCAGATGATGGTGCATGCCGCCGTCAGTGACAAGAAATACTTCGCCGCGCGAGATCTTGCGATCGATCACGCGAGTGACATAAATACCCGCCTCTCCTACCAGGTAACGTCCCAGTTCAATGACGATTTCGGCTTCCGGCAGCGCTGTTTTCACACGCGGCATCCACTGGTGGAGATTGTCGGCAATGGGTTCGAGATCGAGTGCAGTCTCGCCCGCAAAGTAGGGGATGCCGAAGCCGCCGCCGATATTCAGCAAGCGGACGGATTGCGGCGCGTGTTGCGCAAGCCGCAGGGCCAGGGCAAATGTGCTTGATTGCGCCTCGACGATCGCCTCCGGCTTGAGACTCTGCGAGCCGCTGAAAATATGAAATCCCTGAAAGTCGATTCCCAACGCGCCAATCCGGCTTAACATCTGCGGCGCCTGCTCCGCGTCTACGCCGAATTGCTTCGGGCCGCCACCCATTTTCATGCCGGACGATTTCAATTCGAAATCCGGATTCACGCGTATCGCGACCCTTGGCATGATGCCGAGCGTTTCTCCGATGTGTGCTGCGCTTTCCAACTCACGTTCTGATTCAACATTGACGACAACGCCGGCGGCAATCGCTTTTGCGAGGTCGGCGTCCGTCTTCCCCGGCCCGGCGAAACTGATGTTGTCCACGCTCATCGTGGTATCCAGCACGACCTTGAGTTCGCCGGTGGACGCGACATCGAATCCATCCACCAGAGCCGCCATGTGCTGCACCAGCGCCGGCATCGGATTGGCTTTGACCGAGTAATGCAAGCGGATTTCTTCGGGCAGGCACGCGCGCAATTTTTCCACTCGCGTTGTCAGCACATTTCGGTCGTAGGCGTAGAACGGCGTTTTCCCCACCCGTTGTGCGAGTCGCGCCAGGGAAACGCCGCCGAGTTGCAGGCAATCGTTGATAACGGAAAATTGCGTCTGTACTGCGTGAGCAGGCTTGGTGTCTGTCATGTTTTAGCTTCGCAATCAAATAGGCCTGCCAACGAATTTTGCAGCAACTTCCGGTCGATTTTTCCGTTCGGATTACGCGGAAGGCTTTCCTGCCAGATTTCAATTTTTGCGGGAATCATATAGGCCGGGAGCCGCCGTTGGCATTCTTTAATCAACATCTGCGGCGTCACGGC